>NZ_JBFXHJ010000181.1:0-3955 GCF_050177135.1 Methanomethylovorans sp. | reverse complement strand
TGTATTCCAATCTGCAGACAGTGTTCAAATTCCTTCATGTCTTCACCGGAAGAGTGAAAGCAGCAAACGGATTAGGAATATACGTTGTAGAGGATGGAATGCATGATCAGCAAACTATAACCACCCTGCAGCAGCTTTTTGATGGAATGATCGAGATCCGCGCAAGCGGTGAGCACCACTGTGTACGTGTGGTGGGATTAACTCCAAAACCAACTCCCTGGTTTGAGTATGAGATCGAAGGTAACCACCTGAAGCTTAAAGAATGTAAGTGAAGGAAAGGCTACCCGTAAAACCGATCCATATTCGCCCATGTGCCCCCTTAATGCTATTGAACTTTTATGCCACAGAGTATTTGAACATGAAATAAATTGGGAATAGCTATGGACAAAGATAGGTTACACGAACTAAAAGCAGAAGCTTCGCAATTGAAACCAGTAATGAACATTGGTAAGAACGGGATCACTGAAACAGTTGTGCAAGAGATAAAAAAGCATCTTAAAGCCGATCACCTGATAAAAATAAAAATGCTAAAAAGCTCCCGGGAAGAAAAAGATACAACAACTATAGCAGAAGAACTGTCACAAGCCACTGCCTCAGAGGTAATAGAAATAAGAGGCAATAACGTGGTACTGTACAAGTGAATAAGACTACTATTTGATCTCTGAAGGAGGTATTACTTCCACTTCCTGCAGGATCATGAGTTCACGAGGCAGCATCTGCCGTAATTCCGGGATTATTGCCCTGATCTTATCCTCCGCGTCTACTGCCTGCACTATTATGGGCAGGTCTGCACCAAGCCTGAGCACGTTCGCAGTATGGATCACGTGATCGACGCCATAACCTTCTATGCAGTGATGCACTGTTGCTCCGGCAATGCCTGTTTTTTTAAAGAACTCGATAACAGCATGATATGCAGCCTTTCCACGATACGAATCCTTTTCGCTCAGGTATATCCTAAGGATAACATGTTTCATTATATTCTACTATCTGACACTTATTAGATTAAGTTTACCAGCAACTGGCCGGCCTTCACAGATGCGAGGCACATGAACACGTTAAGCCCTATATTGAAGACAAAATAAGTTAGTTCATTTTCTTCCAGCAGGCGGAAACTCTCGTATGAGAACGTAGAGAAAGTTGTGAATGATCCTAAAATACCTATGTTGACAAAATGAGCGATGCTCCCGTTAGCTCCTGAGAATGTCAGATATGATAGGATGAAACTCCCAATGACGTTCACAGTGAGAGTGCCTGTCGGTATCACCGATAATCTCGGCACTGCTCCGGCTACAAGGTATCGCAATACAGCGCCTATAGTGCCTCCGATACCCACAAGCAATACCGCTGAGTATGACGTGCTACCGCCTCCGTCCCAGATAGATCATACAGGCCCGCCCCAGAAGAACAGCAAACAGCCCTGGCAGTATATTGGCACAGATGAAGATCACAGAAGCTAAAAAGCTCATCTGAAAAGCATATACTGCAAAGCTTGAAAAGGTCGTGAACGAGCCCAAAAAGCCTATGCCTGCGAACAGGCGAACACGGGTGGGGACATAACCCAGGAACTCGCTGTGGTACATGAGCAAACCCAGACAAAAGCTTCCGAGGACATTGACTGCCAGAGTGCCCCTGACAGATGTCAGGCTCTGGCAGAACGTGAACCTGGCCACTGCACCCAGAAATCCTCCGCAGCCTATTGCAAGGAGATCTTTTACATCCCAGTCTCTGGACATTCTTACTACTCGATCAGCACGACATCGACTTCGCTTTGTTTCTCATATCCTTCCACGTGCTCAGGTATGATAACAAATCCCTGGGATTTGGCAATGGAACTAAGGATACCGGCTCCGGCAGTCATCAGGGGATGAGCGGTACTGCCATCGAGTATGACCCTGGCATAACTAAGATACCCTTCACGCGAGGTGATCTTGGAGCTCAGCTGTGCCTTTACTATGACATCCGGCACATCCGGGGCATTTGCCACCTTCCTTAGTGCGGGTCTGCCAAACACGAACAATGCCACAAGACCTGCCGCTGGGTAACCGGGCATGCATACTACAGGTTTGTCATTGACCAAACCAAGAGCAGTGGGTTTGCCGGGGCTCAGGCCCACGCCATGCACCAGTAGCTCTCCCTGAGAAGCCACAACACCGGGCACGAAGTCCTTTTCTCCTACGGATGTGCCGCCGGAAATGATCAGCAGGTCTGCATCCAGATTTTCCTTAATGGCCTGCTCTATCTGGCCTGTATCCTCCAGCACTATATTATGATACCTGGGTACTCCGCCCCATTGTTCCACGTACAGTCCTATCATGAGGCTGTTGCTCTCCAGGCTCTTGCCGGCCGGTGGCAGCTCGGTGTATGAGAGAGGTACCAGATCATCACCAACCGGAATAATGGCAACCACGGGCTTAGAATAGACCTTTACTTCCCTGATACCTAGGGAGGCCAAAACCCCTACATCACATGCCCTCAGCAGATGACCTTTGTTGAAAAGGATCTCGTTCCTGCGGATATCCTCACCTATGTAACCCACATTCTTGCCCGGATGCAGCTGTGCCCTTATTTCGATCATATCACCCATGGATACGGTGTCTTCGATCATCATCACCGCATCAGCGCCTTCGGGCATATGCTGGCCTGTGCCTACCCTTGCACATGTGCCTTCTTCCACAACATCGGAAAGCTGTAACATCACAGGATTCAGAGGGGATGCACCCAGAGCGTCTGCAGCCCTCATGGCATAGCCGTCCATTGCGGACCGCCTGAAATGAGGCACATTCCTGGGAGCTATGGTATGTGTGGCCAGCACCCTGCCGGGACAATCCCGGATACTGATCTCTTCGGTCCTTGTGATAGGAGTAACAGATGCCAGGAATTTTTCCTTCGCCAGGCCTACGGACATGCGCTCCCTGAATATCCTGTCCATCCGTGATCACCCGCCGGATACGGGAGGCAATACGCCGAGCTCATCACGGTCGCTGACCCTGGTGTCAAGACCATCAAGATGAGTGATATTGTCACCGTTAAGAAAAACATTCACATATCCGCATAATATGGGATCAGAAGCAGCCGTTTCAAAGATCCTGTCCTTAAGGCCTGGAAATTGCCGCACAAGGGCTTCCAGCACCTCAAGCACCGTATCGCCTCCGAGCTTCAACTCTGAAGTCCCTGCTATCTCTTTAAGGTTTGCAAAGAGCCTTACCTTAACCTCTGTCATGGGCGTGTATTTATAAAGATATTAGATAAACCTTGTGTCAAAGCGGGAGTTTGTGGGATGAGGATGTGGGAGGGAAGCTTTGAGTCGGTATTGTGAAATGTAAAACATATTGCACCTAATAATACCTGATTAAAAAGAGAAAATATAATAATAATTAATGCATAAAGTGTGTATTAGAAATATGGAGATAATGTTTCATTTGATTATCAATTGAACGACATATGGATAAACTAGGAAGAAACCTAATGATTCAAATTGATAACCTCAGAGAAATAGATTTTGAGTCTATTCCTATTGATTCTTTCTGGAATACCGGAGATGAAAAAGAACTTAAAATGCATAGGATTCATTCTTATCCAGCAAAATTTCCAGCTTTTATAACTACTAAGGCACTTGAATACGCTCAAAAAAATTCTATTAATACAGAGATAATAGCTGATATATTCTGTGGATGTGGAACAGTTGCTTTTGAAGCAAAACGTTGCAATATCGACTTTTGGGGATGCGACATAAACCCTGTGGCAACAATGATAGCACAGGCGAAAAGTCACAAATATCAACCAGATAAATTGGATAAATATTTTAATATTATTATTGACAAATATAATCAGATTAATGTTGATTATACATGCTATGAATTTGCAAATGAGCGGCTGAAATACTGGTATGACAAAGAGAATTATGAAGATCTTTTACGCCTGAAATCTGCAATCAATGAATCAATCCCTCTCAAAA
>NZ_JBFXHJ010000180.1:0-3974 GCF_050177135.1 Methanomethylovorans sp. | reverse complement strand
CCCCGTAATTTGAGCTCACGTATGATAAGCCCTGCTTCAATGGTCTTTCCAAGACCAACTTCATCGGCCAGCAGGTACCTTACCCTGTCCCCAGAAACTGCCCTCGAAAGAACTCTTATCTGATGTGGAAGAGGAATGACATTAGACTCCATCGGAGCCAGCAGTACAGGCCCATTCGAATCATGTGAACCACCCTCCAGCACTTCAGCTACCTTTGCTGCTGCAGCTACATAGATAATCCGATTTGCCTCGATCTCCGGCTGGATCTCTGCAGTCAATGGTCGTAATGCAGACTGCGGAACCCTGACCACGGTATCCTGATTTGGAAGCCAGATACGGTAAACTACGTTTCCCCACAGGTTTTGTTCTTCAATTACCTTGCAGGGAGAGTTGTGGAGGGTGGAGTATTGCCATTTCTCTGTTACACTCATGTGCATTTTGCACTACCTTACTTTCGGGTATTTTTAAATATTTCATTTGAGTTTAAGGCACCAAAACTACAATGAGCATCCTTAGTGTAATGATTTAATGCAGTTGCTGGTACATTGGAAATATTAAATTGACCAATGGAATCAAGAATTGCATCTTTAATGAAAGGAATATGTATAGCTTTGGCCGCACTATTTCTGATTCTTGTATTAAGAGCATTGGGCCAATAGTTAGATAACTGAGAAGGATCAGCAACAACATTATAGTCAACATAAGCAATTATCAATGGGATTTTATAATAGTCAACTGCCTTTTCGATTTCATATGATAACATGCTTCCTGTTTCGCGAGTGTCAGAACTGAGTATTACTATCATATTTTTAGAATCAGATAAACGTTCTCTGATCCTCGATTCAAGTGTTGCTCTTAAACTGCTATCCCTAACTGCACAGGTTTTGTCATGACTATCTACATATTTAAAATCTATATTCTTGTTCTTGGCCCAAGCCTGAATAACTCCATAATACTTAAAGTCAGATAAAGTGGGATTTATCTGCCCGAGCCCGTCGAATGCTATATACGTTCCATTACGATAAGTCATGTTACCTCCAATTTTTATATATTGTGCTTAAATCAACGTCCTTCTTTTTGCTTTTAGGAATGATGATTCTTATTTCATCAGTAATTTTCTCTTTTTTGCTTTCTTCAAAAATTGCCAGAAGAATAAGATTGACGATAATATTCGGCCTTATATTAGTTCGTGCTAAACCTGAACCAAATAAAGGAATATTCAATGGTGAACCAGAACAAAATTCCCTTGCTTTTACTAGCAAGCCAATCAACGATTGATGCAGTTCCGAAGGAGTGGCTGATGCTTGTAAAGTATTCGTATTTGTTTTTGTTAATGCAACACAAAAAAAGCAATTATTATTTTTTCGAACTACTGCCGTTGATCCTATTGCGTATTTTTGTGTATTTCCCGAATTTCGAGGAACATCCTCTATCAAATTACTGCCAGACAAAGAGTTTTTTACTTGCTGATCCCAATCTTCAGTTTCACCATTCCAATACTTATTAATAAGAATTCCATGAAGACTTTTGGAAGATACATGTCTCCCATCAACAATGCTATCGAAAAATTCGTTAACAGGAATAGCTTTCCATCCATCTTGGCTAAAAAGATCACCGAATTTTATAACTATCTTTGTATCGAATGCATTACTGCTCAAAACAATTGTTTGCTTTAGAAAACCATCGATATAATATCCATTGACCAAAAACCAGATTACTGCCAATATTAATGCGATAAATAGCAACTGCCAAAAAGAACAATTGATACTTTCAGGCATAAGGCCATTATACATTTCAACAAATAGCCATATTACACCAATACTGGAGAGATACGTTTTACAAAAAGATAACAACATATTATTCCCCTCCAACCCTAGTCACTGCCTGATCGTACCACATCAGCAACTTCGGATCTTCTTCCAGAACATTATTAGGCACTAGATCGGCCACTTTTATTATAGTAGAATAATCCCTCTCCTGCCATGCCTTCTTGAACCCAGCCCGCACAGCCTCCATCCTGAAGACTTTGAGTTTCTTCGTAGACTGCTTGTACTCATCAAACTCTTTCAACAGTGACTTCTCACGCAGTTTCTCCAGGTCACCTGCCTTATTCGGATCTGGCACATACCACCTGTCCTTAGCCTTATCCATCAGTTCCGGATCATCCTTCTGCAGGTTACGCATTTCCTGCCAGTTGCTAGAAAGATAACTATGAATCTGACTTGGCACATCACCAATACCATTGTAGCTGAGGAAATTCTGGTTCAGCAATTCTCTCAGGTCCAGTTGCTGTTCATTCTTACTCCATCCGCCAAGCTCCTGCATGAACTGCGGATTGATGTCTTGGAATGTCTGCGGTTTTGCCTTTAGAAGCTGGCGTAACCACTGAATTGCAGAAGCTTCATCTGATACGAAAAGTTTGGTTTGGATAAGCTGGCCTGAAGTCAGTTTCTTTCGGTCGTACTCTGCAGCCTGCTCTGGCAGGAAGTACATACCATCACGCTCAATGAACCGCTGCCCAAGCCCTATCTGGAACTCTTGGCTCGAAAGTGGCACTGGATAACCCTTGAGTACATAATAGGCTATCATCTGATCGAAAAGAATACGAGGGTCACGCTCTGGGATTATTTCTAAGATTGTTCCCTTGTATTTGGTAACTGGTAAGTATCCTAGGTGGGTTCTTACAAAATCCCAGACACCTTCTTCAGTGTAGGCTTCCTTCGGGAAGCGTTCTTCAAAACCACCATTGGGCTTATATGCAGAGATAGCAAGATCTTGTTTAACGGCAGTTCGCGTTGTTACTGCTTTGAAACTACCTTGCTTTTTACTGAGAGGTGATACATTAGCAATTATAAACCCTGCTTCTTCAAGTGCTGTTTGAATACTAATCCATACAGAAGCCTTTGTATTAGAGAACTCTACTGTCATCCACCTTCCAGGCTTAAGAACACGGTAAGCTTCTTTGAAACAGACTGTCATCAACTGGCGGTATTCATTTAATCCCTTGCCTTGAACAGCATTTTCTATGGCTTCAGGTTTATTATTTGTTTTAACTTTAAGCCAAGATTCCCATAAGAAGTTTAATTCTGAGTAGTTTAGATTCGAACCAAAAGGCGGATCGATAAACAAATAATCTACTGTTTCTGATGGGATTTGTGTGTTTTCAAGACTTTGACAAAAAACAACGTTATGATTGGATGATATAAATGCTTTAACTAAATCTTGAATTTTACCAGAAGCAATTTTAATTATTTCCGGTTCAGAATTTAGAGAGGATACATATAGAGTTCCACTCAATGGCCCATTTCCTCTATTTCCCAGATTGTAGCGAACAAGTCGTGAACATAATGTGGCAACAATTGATTGGAATACAAGTTTGTAATGATGTGAGAATTTCCTGTTTAAGGAAGATAGTGCCCACAGATTCCTCTTAATGTAAAAATGGTGCACATGAGTAAGTCCAATTGGATCATTTCTACGAGATTCTTTTCCTTCCATCATGCGCTCTGTTGGGAACCAGTGGGGGATATCACCATTTTCGATTTTCTTGATTAACTCCAAATCAAATTCATCTGGTATCTTTTCAAACCTTTTTACTCCGACTGAATAATTAATCAGTACTGGAACCTGCTTGGCCTGCCTAATAGTTTCATTTATTGCTGAATCGTATTTATTTATCCAAGCTCGTTCTATATTGCGTTTTGTGAGTTTTGTAGAGCAATGTGGACAAAAAAATTCATCTTTTACTTTACTAGCTTCCCTATCAACACCTGCTTCCCAGAAGATTACTTCTTTTGAACAGTTCGGACAAACAAAAACATCCGACCAGACAGTGTAGTTGATCTTCCCCATCCTTCCATCAGTATGCTTGGTCTCATACATCCACCCACACTCTTCTTCGACTTCCTTCAGGATGCGTTTTGCTTCCTTTTCAAATGCCTTTACATCCACAGGAGTGTTGTAGTTGTAGGCGA
>NZ_JBFXHJ010000179.1:0-4005 GCF_050177135.1 Methanomethylovorans sp. | reverse complement strand
GAAGGTTTCGTGTACAGGGAAGTAAGTTGCTGCGGGCTTATTTCATAGCGGTTAGTATTGATGTCCACAAAGATCCTTATATTATCAGCTTGAACCCTCTCTCCTCCTACATGCCTCAACCATATAGTATCAGTATTACTATCCACCCAGCCATCTACATCAAGTGATGGCTTTTCCGTGGAACCTTGCGGAGAAAGCAGAAAAACGGCTATGACCGAAAATGCGATCACAGCTATACCCGTCAGCAGGATTTCCCCTATTATTTCGGATACAGCCTCATTGTTTTCTATCAGGTTCTTTTTTTCTGGATACATATATGGCTCCTTAAAAGAATGTCATGAATACCAGATATGCCGTAAGCATCATGACTATAGAATATTTGAATCCGGCACTTACCTCTCCTCTTTCCATTTTACCTGCAACAAGACCGGAGCAAAGTCCCTGGATCATGGCTGCATGGAACAGAAGCACATTGTATTCTTCAAGATCCACTAGTTGAATAAGGGGCATGCCTATATTTGCATTTGCACTTGCAACCGGCATGGATGGAAGGAAATATGCTGCAAGGATGTATACGATGAACAGGAACACTCCAAAGGCAACATAAATGATGAACACATACACGAACATCTCTGATTTTCGTTCTTTCTTCAACTGCTTTTGCACTTCAGCATCTGTTGCAGCGATAGTAAGCACGTTCATAATGTTGCTGGTGGTTTCCGTAGCTTTGATGATGATATATACGATCTTAGTTGTCATTTCAGTCCTGATGCGATATTCGAATTTCTTAAGCGCTTCAGAAAGAGTGGCGCCCCAGGACAGTTCATTATGCATTCTTCTCACTTCGGTGTGCAGTATCCCTATCTTCAAATGTGTTGCAAAACCAATAGCATCTGTTAAAAGCATACCGGATTCGTTCATACCTGCAAGGTTCTTCAAAAAATCAGGTATTTGTTCATCTATTTTTGTTATCCTCATATGCCATAGTTCATAGAAGAGCACATATGGGATTATAACTATGAGCATGGCGCTGAATATTTGCCCATCGACGGATGCAAGAGCTTCTATATTGAAGTCCGAAATGGACGTTAGATTAATGAGATCAATATGTCTGTTAATGTTATAGCGCAAATAAACTATACTTAAGGGTATGCTGATCAGTAAAGTGTGTTTGGGATTTGCCTGCATCCATTTTATTGGATGAAGCACGCGAGAAGTGACTTTATTGATCTTTTCGTAATACCTGATATGTGTTATTTTTTTCTTTTCGTCTTCATTCCCTTCTCTGAGGGGGACATCCTCGAATTCCTTAAGATACTTGTCTAGCTTATATATCTCCGTTCTTTTACTTCCGTGTCCTGTCAGAGAGTTCAGAAGAAGCAGGTATGTAACAGTGCTTACCGGAATTATCAAATAAACTATTATGTAAAGTATTTTTGTGCTGCTGGGATTTATAAGCCCAAGGACCACCAGTATTGTCATGAGAAAAAGAGGACCTGCTACAAAAGTGGAAATGTATACCTCTGCCATAACACCCAGTGTTTCAAAGAACATACGTTGTTGCTTCATGGCATTGTCGTGGAAGTACTTACTTTTCGAACCAAGATAGGCAGAAATATTTCCCCCGCTCGACAGAACAGAAGAAAGACCTTCCAGAAAGTCCCTCAATTCTCCGGAAGGCGACCTGTGAGTAGCGTTGCTTAATGCTGTCAACAGATCAGTTCCGAAATATTCTATGTCGTTCACTATTTTGGTGAACTCGGAAGCTGCAGCTCCGTATATGTCTTTCTGTTCACTTAACGATCTGAACATATCCAATACGGTAATAGCTCCTCCATGACTGAGCGCATAGAGGAAAGCAACAGTATGGGAAAGTGATTGGTCAATGACACCGATCCTTATCCCTGCTCTGACACCTGGGATCAGCAGGCATGTTGTGAACGTGATATATCCTATGATTACAAAACTGAACATTGTTTCTATCATTGTCCAGTAGAACGGGGGCATAATTTCGTATATGAGCGGATCTGATGTTAACAAGAGAGCAAAAACGAGCAGCACAGTTCCCTTAGACACTGTATATATGAAGGCTGCTGCCAGTATACCGAAAAAAAGAGCATATATATAGGCGCGCACGATGTATTCGTCCGTAAGGACTTTCATACTAGCCCGCTGCAATTGTAACCGAAGCTGGATGTAGCGATCATTATCCCGGGATATGAATGGTCTGAAGAGGTCACACGTTGCTTGCAGAATATTGTGCATCTATACCCCGTCTCAAATGTTCTGGGAGATCATATCCTGGAGAGTATCGCTCTTTATAGCATCCAATACCATTGCAGGATTTGCCGAATAGGCTTGCACGACCAGGGAAACGCTGACATAATCGCGCATTTGCTTTCTGCTCATGTACTCAAGGATAATTTTCCTATTGGTCATCTCTTGTTCCAGTTTCTCCTGATTCCAGCCACGCGCCTGCATTACCATTTTCAGAGCATGTGATTCACCTGAACGACGAAATGTATCTGCCAGTGGGTCCCATTTATATAGTTCGTTCACAAGCAATTCCCCTGTTACGGAATCCATATCTGTGAGCTCAACAACGCTCTCTGTTCTTCTGACCTTCTCATTGTCCACGAAAGTTAACAGCTGAATGGTCATAATATCCAGGGAATGAAGCATCACACGTGGTACATTAAGGGGTTCACTGTTGAGCCTGCTGACAACTGCCTGCACATCACCGGCGTGGATGGTGGAATATGTCGCATGACCTGTGGATATGGCCTGGAACAGAGTGAGAGCTTCTTCTCCACGTACTTCGCCTACAAGTATATATTCCGGTCTTTGCCTGAGTGCAGACCTGAGCAGGTCATACATGGAGATCTCGCCTCTGTCTGAAAAGGATATAGCTTCCCTGGTCACTCCTGCTATCCAGTTGTCATGGTGCAGCATCAGTTCCCTGGTATCTTCTATAGAGACAACTTTTGATAAAGGTGGAATAAAAAGGGAAACGGCATTGAGCATGGAGGTTTTGCCTGATGCCGTTCCACCTGCAAACAATGCACTGTTCCCGTTTTCCATAGCCAGCCAAAAATAAGCCATCATTTCCACAGTGCATGTGTTGTAGTTGATAAGATCTATGGGGGTGATCGGGTCTCCGCGGAACTTCCTTATAGTAAAAGAACTACCTCTGGTAGTGATCTCTTTTCCGAGGGTTGCCTGAAGGCGGGAGCCATCGGGAAGTGTGGCATCCACCAGTGGCTCTCCGATGGATATATGCTTACCACTTTTCTGGCAAAGCCTGATGACCATGGAGTTAAGTTCCCGTTCCTCATAAACGATATTGGTCATTATATTGCGATACTTTGCATGATAGAGGAAAACCGGTATATTTGGCCCGTCACAGGAAATGTCCTCGATGAACGGGTCCATGAGCAGGGAATTGATCCTGCCTTCTCCCATGAAGTTACGCTCGAGATAGTACATGATGCGATACATGGAAGGGATGTCAAGGTCTGCATGATATCTTTTAAAAAGCTGTAGCACATGATCGGTCAGAACCTCCAGCTTCTTTTCCCTCTTTACCATCTTCCCCAGAGTAAGCAGGTCCTTGAGGTCATCGTAGAGTATCTCAAGCAACTCTTTCTCATATGTTGTGAGCGCTGGCTCAACTACATGAAAATAGTTAACATCTTTTTTTTTGAGAATGGATATGAATGAGTAGGGTTCGTTGACCCAGTACCGTTCAATTTCCTTATATCCGTCAGGAACAGAATATTCAATAAGCGGGCCATGCATCAGTGGATCGTATGGTGGAAAGGAGCGATGTGATCTTTTCCAGAATCGCAGGTCAATGCCTGTAATAGCCGAATAAAGGGGATCCGTTGATCTTTTGGGGTTATTTCTCTGGACGACTTTGGCTATCATTGTTTCATCCGGTAGATCCTTAACTGAGGCATGAAGCCCACCTATCTCATCATCATTATGATAACAAGAGGTGTTCAG
>NZ_JBFXHJ010000178.1:0-4047 GCF_050177135.1 Methanomethylovorans sp. | reverse complement strand
GGGATCTCGCCTGTGATGCGCGACTCGATGCGCTTTAGCACATCCCAGGGCAGTTCCATGGCCTCTGCGGTCATACCGTCACGGGAACCGACAGCACGTACTGCAACTATCCAGCCATGCACTCTCTGGTCACCTTTGACACCAGTGCCTTTGCCCACTATGGCAGCGAATGTTTGCCAGGGATGGAACCTTTCCAGAAGTTCTTCCTCTACTATGGCATTGGCTTCCCTCACTGCCTCGACCTTTTCCTCAGTGACCTCACCCACTATACGTACCGAAAGTCCTGGCCCCGGGAAGGGCATCCGCTCAGAGATCTCATGAGGCAGACCAAGTGCCCTGGCAACTTCCCTTACCTCGTCCTTATAAAGGTCCTCCAGAGGTTCTACAATGGACCTGAAATCCATTATCGAAGGCAGACCACCTACATTGTGATGGGATTTTATGCCGCCCTCGGATTCTATCCTGTCAGGATAAATGGTTCCCTGAATGAGGAACTCTGCTTTAAGCAGCCGTGCCTCTTCTTCAAATACCCTGATGAACGTTTCACCGACAGCTTTGCGCTTTAGTTCCGGATCATCTATGCCTTTCAGAGCTTCCAGGAAACGCTCTCTGCCATCTACGACCTGTAAGTTCATATCGGAGAATATCTCCTTTATTCTCTGAGTTTCTCCTTTGCGCATGAGCCCAGTATCGATATAGATTGGGAACAATAACTCCCCTATTGCACGATGTGCAAGTACAGCACACACAGAGCTGTCAACACCACCTGAAAGAGCTATAATGGCAGGGCCGGAGATCTGTTCCTTTATCTTCTCTATACTCTGAGGAATGAATCTGTCAACTTTAACCATAGGATTGCTCCATATATCACATATTGATAAATCATAAAGAATGGATCAGTGATTGAGCGGATTATTACAGATATATGATTTAATGCTGTCGATGTGATATTTAAATTCTTGCGGAATGATCTTCAATTATAATCATGTCATCAACTATAGTTATATACAGCCAATGTTAACTGTAGAGCGATGCACCGGACATTAAGCAAGTACTTCGGATACGATACGTTCAGACCCCTGCAGGAAGATATTATAAAAGATGTCCTGGAGGGAAAAGATGTTTTTGTGCTGATGCCCACCGGAGGAGGAAAGTCCCTCTGTTACCAGTTACCTGCACTTCTGATGAATGGTGTCACTGTAGTAGTGTCACCCCTCATTTCTCTTATGAAGGATCAGGTAGACACGCTCAGGGCCAATGGTGTAGAAGCCGCATACCTGAACAGTACGTTGAGTTATAAGGAAAGCAACCAGATAAAGCAGGAGCTTGAAAAGAACCTTCTCAAAATGCTGTACGTTGCTCCTGAAAGGCTTACCTTGTCCAGTACATTGGCATTGTTCGACAGAATAAAGGTCAACCTGTTCGCCATAGACGAAAGCCATTGCATCTCTGAGTGGGGACATGATTTCAGGCCTGAGTACAGGAAGCTGAGCATCCTTAAAAGAAAGTATCCGCACATCCCTATCATAGCACTTACAGCGACCGCCACTCCCAGGGTGCGGGAAGACACTATATCCCAGCTGCACATTGAAGGCTGTAATACATACGTAGCCAGTTTCAACCGTAAAAACCTCCTGTACCAGGTCAGACCAAAGAAAGATACCTATGAACAGATAGTAGAATTCCTGCGGGACAGAAAAGACAAAAGCGGGATAATATACTGCCAGAGCCGCAAGACCGTAGATGAACTAACCGGGAAATTGCGTAAAAGCGGTTTCAATGCCCTGCCTTATCATGCAGGGCTTTCCGATGCTGCAAGGAGCAGGAACCAGGATATATTCATAAAGGATGATGTGGAGATCATCGTTGCTACCATTGCTTTTGGTATGGGGATAGACAAACCCAACGTACGTTTCGTGATACACTACGACCTGCCGCGCAATCTTGAAAGCTATTACCAGGAAACGGGAAGAGGTGGCAGGGATGGCCTTGAATGCGAATGCATACTCTTTTTCAGCCGCGGTGACAAGTACAAGATAGATTATTTCATTGACCAGATAGCGAAAAGCGAAGAGCGCGAGGCAGCCAGATCAAAACTCAAAGAGGTAATGGACTATTGCCAGAGCACGGTATGCAGAAGAAGAATGCTGCTGCGTTATTTTGGTGAAGAGCTGCAAGAGGAGAACTGCGGGGGATGTGATGTATGCCTGCAGCCTGTGAAAATAACTGATGCTACGGAAGAAGCAAAGCTGCTCATCAAATGCGTGAAAGAAGTAGGCCAAAGGTATGGTATCACACATGTAACGGAGATACTTACCGGCTCAAATAGCAAAAAGATAAAAGAAAAAGGACACCAACGACTGGATAGTTATGAGATGGGCACTTATCTTCCAAAGGACAGGTGGGCAGATATAGCAAGAGAACTGGTCCATCTGGGAATATTAAGGCTCGAAGGTTCCAGATATCCTTTGCTCAAAATCGACAAAGGTAGCGAACAGGTCATTGCAGGGAAAAGAACTGTAGAGATAATGCAATTGGAATCAAGCAACGATCCTCTTCTGGCTCCGGGTAAGCAAATAGCGACCGATCAACTGAAAAAATCCAAAGCAAGTGATCATCCAATGGATCTTGCGAGAGTGAAAGAGATAGATACCGAATATGTAACAAAGAAACAAATTGGAACTATCAATAGAATTGATAATGAGCTGCTCTCAAGGTTAAAGGAATTGCGCAAAAAGATCGCAAACAAAGAGGGAGTTCCGCCTTATATCGTATTTGCAGATACGAGCCTGAAACAGATGGCAACCCAGATACCCCTGAATGAAAAAGAACTGCTGGAGATCACAGGTGTGGGAGAATACAAGCTGCAGAAATATGGAGATATATTCCTGACCGAAATAAGGGACCATCTGAAAGGCATCTCAAAAGATGCTATTGAAGCAACTACACAGGAAGTTGGAACTGCAGATAATGGAACTGAATATGATAAGAAAGAAAACGTCATCCAGTGCATAATGGGCCTTCGGGAAGAATTCATCCGGCTGACAAAAGAAAAACTGGGAACTGAGATATCTGACAAATATATAGAAGAGATCTGGTCAGACATCCTGCCTTATAAAAAGTAAACTGTTGTAAATGAAATCTCATTCACATGTATCCAGCAGATGGCGTTTCGCGTGCCCCCGTCTGTCACCCGGATGGATCGGACTGATCCTTGCGACCTCTTCCTTATCCTTGTCTTGCTTTTCCTGAGTAGTGTCCTTTTCTCCCATTGATATACCTCCATAACAAGATATGTGGAGCCGGTTACTAAACATTGCCGGTCAGACCAAAGGCACCAGATAATTAAAGGACAGGTAGAATATGAGATCACCAAAGACAACAGCAGCTAAGAACCCTGCGGTTATGGGTATCATAAAAGGAAGGCCAGGAGTGATCCACACATGTTGTCCTATTGAGCCTTTCCTGTGCAGTTCTTGCAGCTTAAGGATCATATCGCGATCTATGGAAGTGCCTGTGCGTGTAAATCTTGAAACTACGCCATTGGGCGTTTCCTCATGCTTTTCTATCAGCCTGAAATGACCTTCTTCCAGGTTGTCTATATGCTGCCTGTAACCTATGAGGGCATACAAGGGCTTTTTTATAAGTTCTTTCGGAGGAACTGTCACCAGGTTGTAAAGCAAGAGACCGAGGGGCACTATGATGGTCAGAAGCACCGAATTACCAAAAACACTGAATGTGAACAGATCAAGCAGAGGAACTCCCCACAAAGGAAGTTGCAGAGAACCCAGTGACAATTCAGGGAAAACAGGAAGGATGATAGAGATGACCATGAGCACTTTTGCATCTGCTCCCCCAAAAGCATGCAACATGAAGAGTATGTAAACAAAAACGAATATCACGACAAAAGAAAGTACAGTCCTGAAAATATACGGTAACCCGAAAGTGATCATCTCATAAATTATAAAGGGTGAAGCTGCACCCAGCATGATCGGCCAGACCTTATTGGAAACACGGCGGGTATTGATATCGGAATAACACGAATAT
>NZ_JBFXHJ010000177.1:0-4052 GCF_050177135.1 Methanomethylovorans sp. | reverse complement strand
AAGCCTGGAAAGCTTGTGGGGCTTCAGCCCCTCGGGAGTTCGAATCTCCCCCTCGGCGCTTAAATTTCTATTTTTGTTGCCATTGGTTATTATCTATATGAAAGTGTTTCCTTCAATTTTTAACAATAAAAAGCTTTATATCATATCACTTACCTTCCTTCTTCCGGTAGCTTCAATGGGCCTTGAAACACATGTAGAATTGAAAACTTTTTTATTGCTCACTGTTGCTTACCTGATGGTATGCATCCTCATTGAGGGGATCATGGATCTAATCTATGTTTGATTCAAATTGATCAACTTCTTTTTTCCTTCATCTTCACAAACCAATCGATCAGATGTCCCGATATACTGGCCTTTCCCGGGAAGTTGGGTAGTTCATCTCTACTGAACCAAGCAGCATCAACTATCTCTTTTCCATCAACACATATTTCTCCTTCCGCATAGTCTGCAATAAAGCCTATCATCAGGGAGTTAGGAAAAGGCCAGGGTTGACTTGCGAAGTATCGTATGTTCTTGATCTTAAGTCCTACTTCTTCCATGACCTCTCTTTTTACGGCATGCTCCAGCGTTTCTCCCGGTTCCACAAAACCGGCGATGACACTATAAATGTTAGACGAAAAATGTGATGAACGAGCCAAAAGAACCTTCTCTTCTTTCATCACCAGCACTATTACTGCAGGTGATAAACGTGGATATATGAGAAGATCACATTTTGGGCACTTTTTACCTCTATCCTCAAGGGTTTCTGTAAGAATACCACAACGTCCGCAAAATTTGCTTGTGAGTTCAAAATCAACGAGTTGTACTGCTCTTCCGGCAAGGGCTAGCATTCTGTCATCTATTTGTCCCATAAGGTCCTTCAGGAACACTAGCTGCATTCCGTAAGGTACTTCTTCGTGTGACTCAAGTCCTATGGCATAACATAGTTTCTCGCCAAGTGAGCCTACATATTGCACAGTCATCTTTGTCTTTACATCTTTAATGTGATCATGAAGGATTGTTTGGGGATCAGGTAAGTTCAAAAGGTCTATGGCTACTTTTCCATTATATACATATATGTAACAGGAAGGCCTGTTCTCAAAATAGGCGGGTAAAGGATAAGTAAAGTCAAGATCATCGTTAGAAAAAGGCATTCTTTGGCACATACACTGATAATAGCCATTTTGTCAATTTAATCTATTGGTTATGGATGTAAAAGAATAAAAAATAAAAATGAAAGTCGGTAAATGTGATCGGGAATTTGTCAAAGGCCTTTTTTCTTGGTTCTCTTTTCTCTTTTTTCTCCCTTTTTGACCATTGAATATCCTACTCCGAACACTATCAAAGAAATGGCGAGTCCAATTCCTATGTAAGATAGTACACTCTTCTTTTGTACTTCGAACTCAAGCTTTTCAGTTCCCACATGAGCTTCATAAATGCCCTCTTCCGGGGACATATAAGTGAAGTTCAAAGAGGCACTTTCTCCTATTTCCAGGGCAACTGTTCGGGTATCAACAACCGATCCATTGATCTTCAGTTCTACTTTTTCTTCACCGGGAGCGGTACCTGTGTTAGTTATCTCTGCTGAAAGGCTCACATTTTCTTTTTCTGTAGGATCAATGGGCATGATATGTAGTCCGGAATATATGAACCTAGGTTCACGGACGATGACATCTAGATTGTATTCTGCAGGGAGAAAACCATCAGGAACTGTTTTTATCTTGTGGATCCCAGGGTCTTTTACTATATATTCCAATTTTCCATCGCCGGAAGTCTTACCTATGGCCTTTCCGTCATATAATAACTGGACTTCAGAAACGGATTCTCCGTTAAGGGATTTAACCGTGGAAAATATAACCTTGTCTCCTTCATACACTCTGTCAGCAGATATCTCGATGCTGATCTTTCTAGTTTCATCATCTCTTGCAATAACTTCTATTTCTTTTGATGCAGATACAAATCCATCCTTGCTGGCAACGAGCTCAAACTTTCCGGCGCTAGATGCTGCGTATTTGATCATCCCTTTCTCTGAAGTAGTGCCAATATCCTCTTCGTTTATACTAACAACAGCATTTTCTACACCTCCTCCTCGTGAGGATACTTCTATACTGACAGTTTCTCCTTCTATGATTGTTTTAGGAGCATCGACTTCCAATGATTCAAGGGGTGTTGCATTCTTTCTGATGAATGGATAATACCTAAGATCACTGGAATCGGATACCTGGAAGTGTATATTGCCCATTACATCTATCATCCTGTCTCTTGAAAGGGATATCTCTTCCATATTTTCCATAGTTATCCCGTCAGCAGATAGATCAGTTATTTCCATCAGTCCATATTCCTTACCTTCTCTCAATGTTATGTACTCTTGGGATATCTGAAAAATACCTTCTATAAAGACAGCATTGGTCTCGGTTCCTTTGAAAATGTCTTTTAGATGTACGATTATCAAAGGCACATCTTCAACAGAACCAATATCTGAAATAAAGATATAATCATCATCTGAAGATACTGTGTCGGTGTCAATCAGGGTGCCATTCCTGTACAGTGAAAAGAATGCGTTACTTCCGTCTATATCCACTTCTTTTATTTCGACTTTATACCCTTCTTCCAGCAGCAAAGAAGATCCTGAAAATACAGTTTTTTTCTCGTTGCTATCGATCAGGACTTTGGCAAGTTCACCTTCTGAAACAAGACTTATCTTATCTGAGAACTTATTTTCAGGATAACCTGCAAAGTATTTGTCAGCAAGGAACCCCATGACTTCGAATTTTCCCCATTCATCATGTTCAAATCTTACTTCCTGAGGCAGGCTTTTGTATTCCAGTTTACCTTTTTCTATGTTTCTGGCATCAATTTCTTTAACGGCTAATACCTCTGTGCCAGTTCCTTCATCTATATTATAATAAAACCCTTCAAAGTTCATGGGTGTCCACTTGAATTCTTCTTCTGCGACAGTACCCCTTAACATAGAACCTCCGGGCTCGGACTTTTCTATCGTGGGTGCAAATCTCAGTATACTGTCATCGGCTACTGTGAACCTGAGCTTCCCCATAAGGTCGATATTCTCTCCTTTTGTAAGTAATATCTCTTCATGATTCTTCATTGTTATCTTTTCAGAAGATATGGACGTAACTTCCATTTTTCCATAGACATCGCTTGAATTTACATTGATAAGCTCGTCAGATATCTGGAATACCCCATCTATAAATACTGCATTGGTTTCGGTTCCTTTGAAAATATTATCCAGGTGTACGGCAACGATCACCACTTCGTCATTTAAGCCCAAGTCTTTTTTGTATGTATAATCATTATTTGATAAGATAAGATCTGTATCTATCTGTTTTCCATCCTTCTTCAAATTCACTAGTACCTTTTTCCCATCTGCGTCCACTTCCTTTATTTCAAGCTCGTAACCTTCTTTCAATACAAGTGAAGAGCCAGAATATAGTGATTTTCTTTCATTACTGTCAATGAGTATTTTCGACAGTTTTTCATATGACATGAGACTTAGGTTGTTGCTGAAACTGGCATCTGGATATCCAGCAAAATATCTGTCTGCCATAAAACCTATTACATGGTATTTACCCCAGCCTGCATATTTAAAATCACTCTCTGTAGGTGTTGTTTCATAGACAAGGTCTCTGATGCCTATTACTCTTTTTAAGTTCTTATCAAGACGTATTGTAAGTTTTTCAGATCCTGCGTCTGTATTTATATCATAGTAAAATCCTGAGAATGTTTGAGGTGACCATGAATATTCAAGGCTCAAATTTAAATCTCCATCCCATATCCTATTCCCTGTGGAGTTTGAAGAAGCAGCATCTGCTATGCCACATAATACTATAAGACAGAATAAAGCTCCGCCTATGATCAGTTTAAGGAATTTATACAACTGTAACCATCTCCTAAAGCACCACTCTAAGTAAAGAAAACTGGTCGTTTTTTCGGGCTTTACTTGGAATGGTCATTCATCCAGCTAAATATTATACTATTAAATTATATATTAATAACGGTTTACACTAGGTCTATTGGCCATTTTTCGCCGGGAATTAATCATTACCCCAAACAGC
>NZ_JBFXHJ010000176.1:0-4130 GCF_050177135.1 Methanomethylovorans sp. | reverse complement strand
AGATATGTTCCAAGATCAGTAGAAAAGAAGCTGTGGTCATGACTTCCCACGAAATATGTCAGCTTGTCAGGGAAGGTAAGGACGTAGGACTGGAAGATGTGGATGTGGTTACCACAGCCACGCGGGCGATAATGAGCGGTACCTATGCAGTTATGTCATTTCCGATTGAAGCTCCGCAGCAGTTCACAAGGGCGAAAAAGATCTTCCTGAATGGTGTGCCGGCTTTTACAGGTCCCTGTCCTAATGAGAGACTGTGTATACTTGATCTTATGGTCTTTGGAACGTCTCATTCCGGCCTCAGGCCAGACTACGGTGCTGGTCATCTTTTCAGGGACATGGTGCAGCAAAAAGAGATCGAGGTTTCTGTGATCACTGATGAGAATGACACATTCACTGCAGGCATTACTCTGGATGACATGCCCTTTGCCCGCTTATTCGGTACTCGACACTGTTTCAAGAACTATTCTGCATTTGTGAATTGTTCTCCTAGAACTGTGGACAGCATTTTCCACGCTATTGGTTTCTGCCCGGACCTTACAGGAGCTAGTGTATCTGGGTGTGGAGAGATAAACCCTGTTAAGAATGACCCTCTGCTGGAGACCATTGGTATAGGCACCCGTTTTCTCATGAACGGTAGTGAAGGATTTGTTATAGGGAGCGGGACTCGTAGCAGTGCAGCAAAACCGAACCTTGCCGGATTTGCTGATATGCATGGCATGGACCCTCGGCTCATGGGTGGTTTTATCACCAGTGCCGGACCAGAATGCATTGTTTCCTGGGCTATTCCCATACCGGTGACCAGTCAGGCTGTACTTGATGCTATTAAGACGACAGATCCTGAGATATCTCTGCCTGTTATGGATGTTGATCGCAGGAAGCTCATAGGTCAGGCAGACTATGGGAACGTGTGGCAGGATGTGGATCTGGCAGTCACTTTCAAGCCATCTGCATGCGTGCAGTGTCCAACATGCGCGGCTGAAGAAAAATGCCCCATGGAGGCCATATCTTTGAATAACGCCAGACCTGTGCTGGACCGGTATCTCTGTTTTAACTGTGGGCTTTGTTCCACTTTATGTCCTGCAGGCGTATTTAATGCAAGGCTTGGAAGTATCAGAACAGATCTGAAATGTTCGGGTGAAGAAAAGTACAGGGAAGTCCCTATAGTACTACGCCAGTCGGACCGCAAGAGAGCACTAGAAATGGCCGAAGAACTTAAGAACAGGGTGATCGACGGTTCTTTTAGCATGGGGCCGATGACTGAGAGGATAAAGTAATATTTGCAGCTTAGCTTAATAAGAGCGTTGATTTATATTTTTATATATTTACGACATTAATTTCGTGGTTCTATAGAGCTCAAAACATCTTTATAGTTTAGGCTCAATCAGAATTGATTGGCTACGATATGGATCTGACACTGTTCACTGATATTGAAATAATTTTTGGTTTGTCGATACTTATCCTGTTAATGTTCCATAAGGTCAAATTATCGCCTGTACTTGGTTTTCTTGTTACGGGAATTGTAGCAGGCCCTCATGTCCTTGGTATCATCCGCGAAGTGGAGCAGGTAGAGGTACTTTCAGAGATAGGGATAATTCTGTTATTGTTCACAATAGGGGTTGAGATGTCCATCAAAGAGCTTTGGGACATCAAAAGATTCGTGCTGGTGGGCGGTGGTTTGCAGGTGGTTATCACTACGGCACTGGTCTACTATATTTCCCTTTACATGGGTTACAGTCCCAATACAGCTCTTTTTCTCGGATTCCTGGTATCCCTAAGCAGTACTGCCATAGTACTGAAACTGTTTCAGGAAAAGGGAGAAACATACACCACTTACGGAAAGATCTCTCTTGGAATACTCATATTCCAGGATATCGTTATTGTTCCCATGATACTCCTTACGCCCATACTGGCAGGTGTGCCCTCCACTTCAGGAGACAGTCCTGTCACCTTCCTTTTGAAAGGGCTTGGTATCATGCTGTTTGTAATTGTAAGTGCGAGATGGATAATGCCTTCACTGCTCTTCAGGATCGCTAAGACCAGGAACAGAGAACTATTTCTCCTGGCCATCATATTCACGGTGTTCGGTACGGCGTGGCTGACTTCCAAGGCGGGATTATCGCTGGCTCTCGGGGCGTTCCTGGCGGGTCTGATCATATCCGAATCCGAGTACAGTCATCAGGCTGTCGGCAACATGATGCCTTTTAAGGACGTTTTTATAAGCTTTTTCTTCATATCAATAGGAATGTTGATGGATGTCGGTTTTTTCCTGGAGAATATATTCATCCTTCTGGCATTGGCTGCAGGTGTAATACTTGTAAAATCTATGGCATCGGGGCTTGTTACCTTCCTTTTAGGTTATCCTCTGAGAACCACGATCATAACCGGGATGACACTGGCCCAGGTGGGAGAGTTCTCATTCGTCCTCTCAAGTTTCGGAAGGTCTTACGGGCTGCTCGATGAAAGTCTTTATCAGGCTTTCCTTGCTGTTTCCATAGTCACTATGGCAGCTACACCCTTTGTGATGACTTTCTCACACAGCTTCTCGAGTAAGCTAATTAACAAGACTAAGAATCCTATATTGATCAACGGTCTGTATGCAAAGAGCATGGGTATATACTCAACTGACGCAATACCTACAGAAGGAAATGAAGAATTGCACGATCATCTTATTATCGTAGGTTATGGGTTTAACGGAAAGACAGTTTCTAATGCTGCAAAGACCGCAGGCATACCTTATGTTATCATAGAGACAAACCCTGAGACCGTGCGTAATGAAAGAAAACAAGGTGAAAGGATATACTATGGGGATGCAACTCATGAAGTTGTCCTTGATTCTGCTAACATAAAGTCTGCCAGGGTACTTGTAGTCGGCATATCTGATTTCATCGCTACAAGGGCAATAACTGATGTTGCAAGAAGGATGAATCCGAAGATCTATATTATCACAAGGACACGATATATGAGCGAGATCAAAACCCTCAGCCAGCTGGGTGCAGATGAGGTAATTCCCGAGGAGTATGAAACATCGGTGGAGATATTCAGTCGTCTTCTTAAAAAGTACCTTGTACCAGAAGAGGATATTTACGCATTCACAAGGGAGATACGCGCAAACGGTTATTCCATGTTGAGAAAGCATTCCATTGAAGCTAAAAAGGATACTTTCAGCCTGAAAGATGATCTTCCGGGACTGGATGTGACATCTTTTAAGATAAAGGAAGGTAGTTTCATTCATGGGAGCACTCTGAAAGATGTGGATCTGAGGAACATTCATGGTGCAACAGTACTGGCTATCCGCAGAGGTGAACAGATCATTGAGAACCCCACAGGTGACACACAACTTCTATCAGGCGATATGCTCATCGTGCTTGGCAAACCGGAGAAACTGTGCCAGCTAAGAAGTTTTCTTGGAGGGGATATTGGTGCTTCTCCTTCCGAAAGTTGTCCATATGAAGGAGCATAAGCTCTGTCCTACTTCAAATAATATATGCAGGTATCTGAATTAAAAAGATAGTAGGATCCCAGTACACGAATCTTTACTATTTTCTTCTTTCTTTTTTCATATGGTGATATAAACTTCTTTTCAGCTTTATCTACTAGTTCTACAGATACGGATTCAACCAACAGATATATCGTATATTGATCTTAATTCTAAATTTGGGGAAGCATTATGAGCGTAAATATAAGATCGATACTTGTAGCCACCGATGGATCCGATAATGTAAAAAATGCAGTGAACTGGAGTATAGGATTGGCAAAAGCCAACGGTGCCAAGGTCAAAGCTGTTTATGTTGTGCCTCCTGCAGGTGTAGCTGTCGCTATGCGTGGTGAGATGTGGGCAAAGGCGCTGGAGGGCCACCTAAAGGAAGAAGGTGAGAAGGCTACTGCATATGTGGTGGATATAGGCAACAAAGAAGGGGTTGAAGTAGAATGTGTGATCATTGATGGTAAAACCCCTGCCGATGGAATAGTGGATTTTGCCACAGAGAACGATATAGACCTTATAGTGATGGGAACACTGGGACTCACAGGACTCACTCATATTCTCCTTGGAAGCGTTGCAGAGAACGTGGTGAGATATGCAAAAAGGCCGGTACTGGTCATTCCATAATATTAAGGGTTAAAGTTTGTTG
>NZ_JBFXHJ010000175.1:0-4150 GCF_050177135.1 Methanomethylovorans sp. | reverse complement strand
AAGCTCATCGGACCTGGATTAAGGCTAGTAGATCCCAATATTGTACATATCACCCTGAAGTTTCTGGGAGATGTTGATGAGGCACAACTGCCAGAGATCATCACAGCTCTCGATAGACTGGATTGTCCGTCATTCGATTCAAGAATTTCCGGGGTGGATGCTTTTCCAGGTATGAAGAATCCCAGGATAATATGGTTGGGTGTAGCAGGTGACTATTCATGTATTCACGGGCAGTTGGAATCATTACTATCAGAAATAGGTTTTAAAAAAGAGCCACGCAAGTTCATTCCACATGCGACTCTTGCCAGGGTCACATATCTGTCCAATCCTCGAAAGAACGAACTTATCTCTGCAATAGATCCTCTCAGGGATTTTGATGTGGGCCTGATGAATGTTCATACCGTTAAGCTCAAGAAAAGTACCCTGACTCCACAGGGTCCCATATATGAGACCCTGCACGAGGTTGATCTGCCCTGATTATAGTGAATGTCACTTTCAGGCTGAAGTGACCTCATATTTCTCAAAGCCACTGGACTTTACTATTCTTTTGTCGTTTGTTATCAGAAGACATTCTACGCCATCAAGTTCCTCGATCATTTCCAGGCCTTCCTGTTCCCCTAATACGAATACAGAAGTTGACAGTGCATCTGAGTCTATACCAAGAGGTGCAATGACCGTGGCACTTATAAGGTTCTGGGATGGATATCCTGTGCGAGGATCGGCAATATGGGAAACCTTTGCCTCTTCACTAAAATATCTTTCATAATTGCCGCTGGTCGCTACAGCCATATCTGTGATCTCAATAACAGTTATTACCTGCTGGCTCATGTTCGGATTCTGCAATCCAACTCTCCAGGATGTTCCATCAGGTTTATATCCAATGTAAAGTCCATTCCCTCCCGCATCAACAAAACCTGAGGTTATACCATCCTTTCTAAGCGAATCTATGGCAAGGTCGAGGGCATATCCCTTTGCTATTCCACCCAGGGTTATCTTCATCCCTTCCTGTGTAAATATGTTATTTTCCATGACGGTTATATTACTGGCGTTCACAAGCCTTAGTGTTTCACGGATCTCATCTTCGGTAGGTGGCTGATGTGTGCCCCCGGGTGCAAATTTGCTCTTCCACAGATCCAAAAGAGGTAAGACCGTAATGTCAAAAGCCCCGTGGGTAACATGCTGATAATATATAGATTTGTTGATTACATATGTAAGATCATTACTTGCATTCAGAAGTTGTGAATTAGTGTTAAGTCTGCTCAGTTCACTGGTGTTATCGAAATAGTCCATGCTTGAATCAACATAGTACACCCTCTCAAAAGCATTATCAATTGCCTCTCTCGCGTGAGTACTGTTAGTGTCAACCACTTTGATCGTCACTATAGTATCCATTATGCTTCTGGTATCATTGTATATCTGTGGTATAGGTTCCTGGCTATCCATACCTTTGTCAATGCAATTTATCACGAATGATACTGATAAAATCGCTATCAGGGCAATGGTAACAGTTTTATACATCATGGTTTATGGAATGACATAATCAATCTTAAACTTAATCAGAACCGTAACGGGCATTTAGTTGGTTCTTTCGCGGAAATCTTTGATCAAAGGAAGTGTAATCATGAGCGATCACAGTGGAGCTTCGGCAACAGGCTCGCGTTCAAGCAAGGATAAATACCTTGTTGTGGCGATCCATCAGATAATGGAAGAGTATGGATGGAGGGGAATCGAAAAACAATTTGGTGTTGTAAAACATCATATCATCTATGTGAAACCCGGTTCACCTCTTGATAAAATAGAACTCAAGTCCAATATAGTCGGCAATCACATGGATGTCGACTTCTTTGGCATGACCCCTGAGAAAGGCCTTATGGATAAGGTTTTTGATTTTAATGTACGGGTAGTTCGCAAGACATTCGAGATCGATAAATACGTCACTAACGACTTGAAAGTTACTAACGAACAGAATCTGAGGAATACTATAATTGTTGCTATAAAGCAGCTTGAAGATGTTGCTTCTAAAACGCCAGGGGATACCTCGGAAAAGTGAGTGTGATTTTTATGAAAGCAAGTTTTCTTATTGTAATTGCTGTATTGATGCTTTTCATATCCGGAGTGTACGCTTATGTCGGGTATAGTGGGAATGAGGTCCTTTCATCTCACTACATGACCGATCAGAAGTGGTCTGATAAGGTGTGTATGGGCTGTCATTTAAATACAAAGGCTGAAGTGAACAGTTCTTTCCATGTGCGGCAGGATCTGGCCGAATGGTCTTCTCTCATGAAGCATGGCGTCCTATTGAGTGACATGGATAAAGAAACATGGTTAAGTGTTTACGGTCCGCTGCACCCAGGAGGAGGAGATCTTGAGGAATATGGTGCAGATGTCGATTGTATGGTCTGCCATGAACAGAACGGTCTATATGATTATGAGGCACGTGTTGCAAGTATCTCTTCTGGGAATATCGCCGGTGCAAAAGAAGCAGCAATTGAAGAAGCGAGCAAAGAGGCACAGAAAGATCCTTTATATGTTGCCAGCTACGCTTTAAATGTTCTCACTCCTTTACCGATCGTTACTGAGATACACGATGAGGTCAATGCAGGGCCCACAAAGGAGCAATGTGCCAATACCTGCCATCAAAATGAAGCTGCTACCAGTGCAGTGACATGGATGGCTGCAAATGCTTCAGAGTATGATGTTCATTCCAACGTGAATTGTGTGGAGTGCCATGAAACCGATGAGCACCAGATAGGTCGGCGGATCCCTCTTGATTCTGTCCATGAGAACGATGTGGAGGTAAAGAGCTGTGACTCAGAAGGCTGCCATGCAGGTATTTCCCATGGTGGTATCGTTGACGCCCACCTTGAGACCATTGAGTGTGAAACATGTCACATCCCCATGTTGCCAGGCGGAGATCTCACAGGCATTAAAACGGTAAGTAGTTTCAGCTGGGAGAATGGGATTCTTGAAGAAACATATCATGAATCAGATTTTACACCAACCCTGGCCTGGTCGGGTGGAATCTACAATGAAAAACTCCCTATGATGGCCAGCAAGGATGAGGAAGGTGTGAAACTGAACACTTTCAATTTAATAAGCGGTGTATGGTGGGATGAAGGTCTGGACCAGGAAGTCCTGAACAATCCGGACAACAGTTCTTCACTGGGTGATCCGATACCTCCATCTGCAGTAAAGGAAGCTGATTCTAATGGGGATGGCAAGGTCACATCTTCAGAGATACGCTCATACGATGGGAACCTTGATAATCAGCCTGATTATCCGAAAGCCATCCGGAGGCATGTTGATCTCTTGTACCAGGTAAGCCATAACATTGCAAGCCAGGACGTTGGTTTGGCCGATCCGCTGATATGTGCTGACTGTCACGCAGGCTCAGCTTCAGGAACTCTTCATATTAACTGGGAGCTACTGGGTTATGATATGGACCCCGCAGGAACAACAGCTCCTGCTCAGGAGATCAGCGTGACAATACCCGGACAAAAGCCGGTTGAAGTAGAGAGGGAACCAGCACTTTAAGGAGTGAATTATAATGGAAAGTAAACGATTGAGTAAATTACCGGAAAAAGTAATAATTCCCCTTAAGCAGCATAAGGGAATGCCCTGTGTTCCAATGGTCAAAAAGGGAGATTCTGTGGTAATTGGACAAAAAATAGGTGACTGTAAAGACAACAATGATTCATCTGTCCATTCAAGTGTCTGTGGTGAGGTTCTCTCTATTGAGATGGCTCCACATCCGGAAGGAAATAAGGTTCTGAGCGTTATCATCAAGACCATTGAAAGCGATCAGACCGTGGAATTCACTCCAACGAAGGATCCCTCACCAAACAATCTGATCGAACTGATAAAGAACTCCGGTATAGTGGAACACTATGGTGTTCCAACACAAAGTGTTCTGAAGCCGGATGGTAAAAATATAACCACAGTACTCATCAATGCCACGTCATCAGAATGGATCGGAGGCAAATTCAGCACTCCTGAAGAATATGGCACTCAGATGCTGGAAGCGCTCAAACTTCTCATGAAGGCTGCAGGTGCATCTAAAGGCGCTATTGTGCTGCGTAGTGATGATGCTGAGTCCATAGCAGCTTTTAGCGGGATAAGATTTGAAGGAAAACAGCTGGAAGTTGCCCCT
>NZ_JBFXHJ010000174.1:0-4183 GCF_050177135.1 Methanomethylovorans sp. | reverse complement strand
GCAGATACGACCGGATTGCCTTCCTGTGCAAGACCGGTCTCTATGGCATATATAGTGGTCAACAGGTCACCTATCACATAGAACAACAGGACGAACCTTATGTCCTTAAGGAACCCGTAAATATCCAGACCGTAAACTAATGAACTTTTTTCAACACTCAGGGTCATCGTACCACCGCGACCTTACCGCGCCATTTTCCACGCAGCTAATTAGTACTTGGCATCCTGCTATATAAGGTTGTCTATAATTAAGTGTATAATGCTACTCATAATGATGACATATCCTTGTTAGACAGAACTCCCGGAATCAGCAAAAGGCTTTTATCTTCATGTTCATACGGGAATAGCAATGACACTCATGGAAGATGCAAAAAAGGGGATAATAGCTCCCCGGATACAGGAAGTAGCTAAAAAAGAAGGTATCGATCCCGACCTTGTACGTTCCTGTGTGGCAAAAGGCATCATTGCCATACCCGATAACCCTGCAAGGGATTCAAGACCGATAGGCATTGGCAGGTACATGAGCACTAAGGTCAATGCGAACATCGGTACTTCCAGAGACTACATCAATGTAGAAGATGAGATCGAAAAAGCGCGCACTGCAGAAAAGTTCGGTGCCGATGCGCTCATGGACCTTTCCACAGGCGGGGATCTGGACACTATACGCTCCAGAATCATGAAAGCTGTGCATATCACCATAGGTTCCGTGCCCATATACCAGGCAGCATCATCCCGGAAAGCAGTTGTGGATATGACATCCGATGATATGTTCAATGCTGTCAGAAAACATGCAAAGGATGGCGTGGATTTTGTTACTGTGCATGCTGGTGTTAACCTCAGTTCTCTCGAATGGATCAAAAAAGGAGAGAGGATCACTGAAGTTGTCAGCCGTGGTGGTGCGTTCACTCTTGCATGGATGCTGCATAATCAGGAAGATAACCCGTTCTACACAGAATACGATTATTTGCTCGAAATAGCCTATGAGCACGATATGGCTGTGAGCCTCGGGGATGGTATGAGGCCCGGATGTATCCACGATGCATCCGATGGCGCAATGTTCACTGAGATCGTCACTTTGGGCGAACTTGTGAAAAGAGCACGTGCTGCTAACGTGCAATCCTTTGTGGAAGGTCCCGGACATGTACCCGTAAATGATATAGAGACATGCGTGAAGACCATGAAGAACCTGTGCCTTGATGCTCCTGTCTACCTCCTGGGCCCTCTGGTAACGGATATAGCTCCCGGATATGACCACATAACAGGTGCCATAGGCGGGACTCTTGCAGGCATGTATGGTGCAGATTTCCTGTGTATGACCACACCTTCGGAGCATCTGGCATTGCCAACGGTAAGCGACATACGGGAAGGGACCATCGTGACAAAAATTGCAGCACATGCTGCAGACATTACTAAAGAAGGACAAAGAGAAAGGGCTCGTGCAATGGACGACAGGATGTCACACGCACGTCACAGGCTTGACTGGGAAGAACAGTACAGGCTGGCCATTGACGGTGAACGTGCGCGCACTATCAGGGGAAGCCGTGTGACCGGCAGTGATGCCTGCTCGATGTGCGGAGACCTCTGTGCGTTGAAGATAGTAAAAAAAGCCCTTTCAAAAGAAAAATAACTATCTTCAGCCTTTGATCGTTCTTGTTGTGAGAATAAGGCTTTTATCTGTTCGGTGCAATTTAAAGGATGATTCATGCAGAGCATGTTAGCCTGAACAACAACTCTTCAACGCAGATCTAAAATGGATGACCTGGCCTTTCTCACATATACGCTCATATCCATCTTCGTGATAGTGAATCCCATCAGCGGAGTTGTCACTTTCATATCGCTTACCAGTCGTATGACCTTTGAGGAGAAGAACATCCTTGCAAAAAGAGCCGTGTTCCTTGCCTGCATTATAGCTCTGTTCTTTGCCATTACCGGCAAGATGATGCTGGACCTTTTCGGCATTGATGTCGATTCGCTGCGCATTGCCGGTGGTATACTGTTGTTCCATGTAGCACTGGACATGATGTTCGCAAAGGTATCCAGGGAAAGTATCACTGAGAACGAGATCAGTGAATCACAGGACCGTTCCGATATCTGGATATTCCCCATTGCATTGCCTCTGTTGACAGGTCCTGGAACTATCACCACGGTGATCGTGCTCATGGGAAGCACCGATCTCATGATACAGAAATCCATGGTGATCCTTAGTATATTGATCACATTTGCAGTGTGCCTGGTGATATTCCTGTTCTCCCGGCGTATCTATAAGTATATAGGCTATACCGGAATGCTTGTATTCACGAGAATAATGGGCCTTTTCCTTGCAGCATTGGCTGCAGACTTTGTGACAACAGGCATCTGGAACGTATATACTGCTCTGTCTATGACCTGAAAGCATATTCAGAGGATATTAAAAAAAATAGAAAGAGAAAGGAGGATAAAAATACCTCCTCCTTTAAGTGCCTTATTCTTTGTTCCTGCGGCCCCTGAATGCAGCAGCCATCATCACTATGGCTATTGCTGCGACCATTCCTACGAACGGAGCCTTCTGCGTTACGTCAAATGAGCCCTTCTGATCACCTATCTGCACATCGACCGTACCGGGCTGGTCTCCTGCTGCTGTGAACTCTACAGTCTTTTCTTCGCCGGCTGCAAGGGAGATGTTCTGTGTGTCCGTTACATTGCCGTTAACTAACAGTTCCACCTTGACCTCACCTGCAGAAGTACCAGTATTGGCAACGTTCACACTGACGGTCACAGGCATACCCTGTTCGGCTATAGCCGGATCAACGACAAGGTCCGAATATCTGAACATATTTTCTGCAGCCTCAACCTCAAAGGTCAGCTCTGCAGGAAGGAAACCATTCGCTTCAACTCTTACCTTGTGTATACCTGCATCTTTCGGTGTATATGAGAGCATACCTTCTGCAGAAGTGGTGCCTATGGCGCTGCCATCATAGTAAAGTGCAGCCCCTCCCACAGGTTCTCCACCTATTGCCTTCTTAACAGAGATGGATATTGCATCTCCTGCAAATACAGTTTCGGGACTGACCTCTATGTCAAGCTTCTTTGTAGCATCTTCCGCAGATATTACCTCGACGTTCAGTGTACCTGTAACATAGCCTTCCTTTTCTGCAGTCACTTTGAAAGTGCCGGTCTCGCTCACTACCACAGAAAGTATACCTTCGTTAGATGTCGTTCCTTTCTGCACGTTGTCAAACTTCACAACAGCACCTTCGACAGCTGCTCCCTGAGAAACTACCTTGATATCCACTGATGTTCCCGCTGTGATCGTATCAGGCATTTCTATGGATAATTGTTCGGATGAGGATGTTGTCGTCATTACAAAGGGATAGTATCTCAGTGTATCCGAATCTGCCACCTTGATAGAAATGTCTCCCATAAGATCGATCACATTATCCTTGGTGAGCGAAACGGAATTCCTGTTCTCCAGAATGATACCGTCCTCTGAGATACTGGCAACCTCCATTCTACCAAACCTGTCCGAACCTTCAAGGGTAAGATAGTCCTCAGATATCTGGAAAATACCCTGTATAAAGATAGCATCAAATTCACGTCCCCTGAAGATCTCATTGAAATGGACAGCTATCTGAGGTACATCATCAGAAGAACCCATTTCAGTTTTGTACACATAGTCTTTGTTGGACCCAAGAATAGAAGTGTCTACTTCTTCTCCGTTCTTTTTAAGCGAAACACGCACTTTGTCACCATTGAGATCGACCTCGACCACTTCAAGCACATATCCTTCTTCCAGCACCAGTGCCGATCCGGGATACACTGATTTCTTATCATCGTTATCTATCAGCACTTTGGAAAGCTGACCCTGGGAGACCATGCTTACAGAACTGGTGAATTCATTGTCCGGATAGCCTGCAAAGTATTTTTGTGCAAGGAACCCTATCACTTCGAACTGTCCCCAGGCAGAGTGGTCAAAGCTTACCTGCTGAGCTTCTGTGGAATACACAAGGTTCTCAGCGCCTATTGTCCTGCCGCTAAGAGCTTTGACTTCCAGTGATTCGGTACCTATGCCTTCATCTATATTATAGTAGAATCCCTCAAAGTTCAGCGAGGTCCAGTTGAAGGGGCCATCGGAAACGGTACCACGCAACTCATACGTTCCTGGTTCCGTCATGTCGACCACAGGAGCAAAACGCAGCACTGTGTCA
>NZ_JBFXHJ010000173.1:0-4202 GCF_050177135.1 Methanomethylovorans sp. | reverse complement strand
CGAAAAACAAGCCTTTCGGCACCAAAAATGTTTAGTACAAGTTAAAAAAAGTAAAGATTATGGAAAAACACTGGCCTCGTCTCTAAAGAGGATGAGATGTCATATTGCTGATTATGAGAGTGTTTTTCGTAACAGGACAAAGCGATTTTTTGATAAGGCGAGCAAGTACACAGAAGGGATCTTAAGGAGTGAGATGCGTAATATCGAAAGGATAAGCGAAGATACTGGAGTAGACTATTATCAGATGCAGCATTTTATTACGGAATCGAAGTGGGATGCACGTGAACTGATTGACAAGGTAGCGGGAAGTGTCAGTTCTATTTTGCCAAAAAGAAAGATGACCGGACTGATAATAGACGAAAGCGGTTGGGTAAAGAAAGGAGACAAGAGTGTTGGAGTAGGTCATCAATACTGCGGCAATGTGGGAAAGATATCTAATAGTCAGGTTGCAGTTTTTGCCTGCCTGAGCAATGGTGATTTTGCCTCGATGATTGATGCGAGATTATACTTACCAAAGGATTGGTGCGATGATGCTGAGCGCTGCCAGGAGGCAGGCATCCCTAAGGAAGAAATGGCATTTAGAAGCAAACTTGAATTGGCGGCTGAGATCGTTAGTCATCAAAAAGGACAGGGTATCGTATTCGATTTTGTAACTGCGGATGTTTATTATGGTAACGATGCATCCTTTGCAAGATTAATAGAGAATTTGGGTTCTGTATATATGCTGGATATTCATTCTGATACTGAAATATACTTGGAGAGACCTGAGTTAGTTATTCCGGAAAAGAAAGGATTGAAAGGGCCAAAGCCCAAAAGGCTCAGGGCATCATTACCTGCCATTAAGGTGAATGGATATCTTACCACATTAAAAGATGAAGACTGGCAAATATTGAATGTTCGCAACACAACCAAAGGTGTTCTCCAGGGTGAATACCATTTTGCAAAGGTCTGGATCTGGGACAAAAGTACGGAAGAGCCAGAGCGGAGACTTCTTGTTATACGCAAAACAACCTCAGGCAAAGGAACATTTGATATAAAATATTCATTTACAAATGCAAATCTGGATCAGTATGAACCGGAAGGTTTGGCATACATGCAAGCTGAGAGGTATTTTATAGAGCACAGCATAAAAGAATCCAAACATATCCTTGGACTGGATCAGTACCAGACAAGAAAATGGTTGGCCTGGCAGCACCAGATTGCTTTGAACTTTTTAGTTTCGTCATTCATCCTGAAGGAGAAGCTTGAGTTATTTGAGGAAATGCCCTTACTTTCAGCAAGAGATGTCAAAGAAATGGTAGTTCGTGAGTTGTATCAACAAATGACACAGGATCAGATGATGGATAGAATTAACCGGCGGCATGCCATCAGACAAGAGGATATTAACCGTCATTACAAGAAAAAATCGAATCTGTCAAAGTAGAACTAAATTAAAAAGCGTTTTGATGTGTTTACACAAAGTAATTTATACTCTCGCCCAGTTTTCAATTATTATCATTTCGATATTGTTTGGAAGTTGTCTGAACAATAGTAATGAAAGCAAAACTAAAGTCAGGGATTCAGAAAACCCTTTTACAGCTCAGATAATCCGGTTACCCGTGGCCGGCCAGGACACTCTGAAGACCTCGCTCTTTGCAGATACAGTTCTATTTATACCGCTTGAAACCACTGAGGAATCCTTTATGGATCTTATAGATCAGATATGGATAAACGATTCATACATTTTGATCAACTGTCACAATGCTGGTTTGTTATTATTTCAACAGGACGGAAAATTTGTGAGAAGAATAGGTAAGCCAGGTCGTGGCCCCGGGGAATATGGCAGAATATTACATTTTGATGTGCTTAATGATACTATTCTTGTTTCTTCAATAGGGAAAAGGGGATTCTCAAGGTATAGTTTTGATGGCATATTCTGTGATGAAATCCGGTTGAATTACCAACCTCTGTATTTTACTACAACTGCTGATCAGAAGCTTGCATGTTATTGCCGGGAAGAGGGTAAGATTTACATGTATAACCAGGGTCTCGACATGCCACCTGACACAATTATTGTTGAATATGGCACTTCGCTAAGGTATAAGTATGATTTTCTTGCGGATAAAACTATGACATATCTTCAAAGGCATTCGTCCGGCCTGCTTTTTTACGATTATATAAGCGATACGGTCTGGAATATTCGTAGTAAGGATAAGCAACCGGCTTTCCTGATCGAGATGAAAGATAAGCTTCCAAAAGACAAACAGGCTGAATTCTGCAATGGCAATCCGTCATGGAACCAGATGGTAACTGCTTATCAGCTAATACACCTGCTCCCGTTTCAATCACAATTGTTCATCTATCAGAAGCACTGGCGTGGTGGCTTGTTTGATGCCATTTATCTCATGGATACCAGAACCAGAGAAATCAGAAAATTCAACAAGACATGGATCTATGACGATATAGTCAGTCGCGAGAGACTCTGGATATTTGATTATGTGTACTCTACGGAATACCTTGTTGCTACGATGTATGCACCGGAAAAAAATTCAGCCGAAAACCACGATGACCTCAAGGCAGCCCCTTCACCGATATGGCTTGATCAGATGAAAGCGGTTAAGGAAGATGATAATCCTATAGTAGTTAAAATTAAGCTAAAAAAAAGCCTCAATGAATGATAGGTTTTTAAAAATTGCAGGTGCACATGTTGCAAACAACCTTGTTAATTTGCCACACCTGATCTTCGAGGTAACCGATCTCTGCAACCTTAACTGTAAATATTGTGGTTATGGAGATTTGTATGAGGGATATGACTCACGAAGCAGGGGCAATTTGTCTTTAGAAAAAGCTTGTACTATTATCGATTATTTAGCCAAGATTTGGAAAGAAAATATCGAATTATAATATAATACTCCCCGAAAATCGGACCACTGGTTAAGTTGAATATATTAGGTATAACAGAAACAAGATGCGTGATATGATAAAAACATTGGTATATTTTGTACTTATCTTGTTATTGCCTGTAACAGGTTGTAAGGTGAAAGTGCTATCTGAGTACGAACTGGATTTCGAATCACTTCAGGCCAAAGAATGCAGGTTTGATGAAGTTTTTTCATTGAAGAAGATATTGATTCTGGAAGAAACAACGAATAGCCTCTTGTCTGATATAGTTCATATAAAAGTACATAAAAACAATTTCTATGTATCAGATAATCAACACGTAGTGATTTACCGATTCTCGGAGAATGGTAAATTTCTGAATAGTATCGGGAAGCAGGGCAGGGGGCCGGGTGAACTGCTCACTGTTCTCGACTTTCAGGTTGATGAGAGCACTGTCTGGGCAATGGATCTGTATAAGTTCGTGGTATTTGATCATGAGGGGCATTTCTTGCGGGAGTATGCTAAACCGGTAATCTCCTTTGACTTTATACATGACGGGGACAGTAATTTTCTCATCTATAATATCAATAGCTCAAAGTGGCCTCAGATCATGGTTAAGGACTCACTTTTCAAAACTATTAGATCTTTCTCTTCGATGCATTACAATCAGCAGGTCATGCCAGCCGCAGGGCGGAGTTATCTTTTCAATGACAATAAGGATGTTTTTCTGACGTACCCGTTTTCAGATACTATCTACAGGATATCAGACACTACCGCAACACCGTTTTTTATTTTTGGCTTTGGGGAGAAAAGACTGAGGGACTATAATTCACTTTATGGAGGAAACTTCGACGGTGATCTGTCAAAGTACAGTTATTCAATTAAGGATTTCATTACAGAGGATTACCTGGTAAGCACGATTGCTGTCGGCGAAAAGGTGCAGCTGTTAATACTCGACAGGAGAAGCGGGAAAACCAGATTGATAGATGCGATTACAAACGGACCTGATTTAATAAATAAATCGAGTCTCTTATATGTCGATGTAGAAGGCAATTGTTACTGGGGTTATAATTCTTCTGCCGGTGATTCTACATTCAAGCCAATGTTTAATGAGCGAAATGCCAATGAAAACACAGCCTTGATTATAACCAAAATAATAGAATAAACAGAAAAGTAAGGTATTTTTCTAAGACTGAGTTGAATAATATAGAGATTCCTTCTTTAATGACCTTTTTAAACAAGGGGTTGAAGAGATGTTACAGGCTGAATTAGAAGCCCACCTGGGCTATGAAAAATACAGCAAAAAAGGAAATGGTAGTGGTAATAGCCGCAATGGATCCTTC
>NZ_JBFXHJ010000172.1:0-4203 GCF_050177135.1 Methanomethylovorans sp. | reverse complement strand
GAAATTAGTTATGATAGAGGAACAGCATTATAGGATGAAGGGATATTTAAAGCATATGAAGGTCGTTCGTGATCCTATTCACGGTTATATCGAACTCGATGAGCTCACGCTTTCCCTTATAGATACTCCTCCCATGCAGCGCCTGCGCAGGATAAGGCAGCTTGGACTTTCAAATCTTGTTTATCCGGGTGCCAATCATACACGTTTTGAGCATTCCCTGGGTGTTATGCATCTTGCGGCCACATTGACAAGGCAGATAGATTCAGTGTCGCAGCAGGAAAAGGATGAACTGAGGGTGGCAGCTTTGCTCCACGATATAGGTCATGGCCCTCTTTCCCATGTAACGGAGAGCTTTATATCTCAATATACGCGCCAGAAACATGAAGATGTGCTTCATCTGTTGCGAAAGGGCAGGATCGCGGAAATATTGGATGAACACGGCCTGAGTCCCACAACCATCCAGAAACACATCAAAGGGGAAACTGATCTGGGGAAGATCCTGAGCAGTGAGATAGATGTGGATCGCATGGACTATCTGGTACGGGACTCGCATTATACGGGTGTTGCATTTGGGCTTGTGGACCATGTGCGGCTCATCCATGAGATGCAGTTCTATGAAGACAAGCTGGTAGTAGGTGCAGGAGGTGTGAAAGCCGCAGAATCCTTGCTTGTATCCCGGTTCCTCATGCACCCATCTGTTTATTATCACCATGTATCGCGTATCGCAGAAACAATGTGTATCCGTGCCATTGAAGAACTTATAAAAGACAATGCTATCGATCCCATGGAGCTCAGACAGATGGATGATGCACATTTGCTGCATATCATGCGTTCGGATGCTGGATATGGCGGCAGCCTGGCACAGCGCCTCGAAGAACGCAGGCTTTATAAAAGAGCTTTATATGTAGGCTTTGACGAGGTTACAGAGAGCGTTTTGAAACACAGGGGCAACATACGCAGAATAGAGGCCGAGATCGCAGGTATGGTAGGTATTGAACCCACGGATGTGCTCATTGACATACCCCGCTCTCCGGAGATCCCTGAACTTAAGGCACTTGTGAAGCTCAACGGCAGGATGGTTAGACTTGACGAAGCTTCTTATGTGGTTGCCACGCTTGAGAAGGCTCACTGGGATAACTGGAAGATGGGCGTCTACACGCCAAAGGAGTTCCGCGAAAAAGTGGGAAAAGCTGCGAGAGAGTTCTTTGAGGTAAAAAGGACCACCAAGCAGTTCAGGCTCACGGAGCTATGATCATGATCGAGATCAAAAAAGATGTTGGAAGGATACAGCTCCTATTAAAAGGGGAGTCTGTAGGAAGTGATATGTTCTTTATGTTATCAGGTGGCAGGGAGCACATAGGTGCTGTTGCCATGGGTATCTATGATGGGGAAAGTCGCCGTGCCTCCGCTTCCGTGATTAGCTCTCCGGGACACAGGGAGGATGAGATCGCTCTGCGCGGAGCACGGAAGATAAGTGCTATCACGCAGAACACAACGGTATTAATGGTCGGTATACATATAGATAATATAACAGTAGATGAGATCCGGTCCATTGTGCAGGCTTCTGAAGCAATGATAGACGAGCTTATTGGGACCATAAGGTGAAAAAATGGAGATCGTAATTGGTATAAGTGGAGCATCAGGGTCTATTTACGGCATAAGGCTGCTTGAGATACTTTCTAAAATGGGCATGGTCACACACCTTGTTATAACCAGGTCGGCAAGGCAGATCATTGAGATAGAAACTGACTATTCTGTTGTGGAGGTGGAAGACATGGCAAGCTATGTCTATGAGGAAAGAGAGTTCACTGCACCCATAGCCAGCGGATCACACAGGTTCCATGGTATGATCGTTGCCCCATGCAGCATGAAGACCGTTGGCTCCATTGCAAACGGCATGTCTGACAACCTTTTGGAAAGAACTGCTGATGTCTGCCTTAAGGAAAGACGCAGGCTTGTTATTGTGCCGCGAGAGACACCTTTGAACGAGATCCACCTTGAGAACATGTTAAAGCTCACCAGGGCTGGAGCTATTGTAATGCCTGCATGCCCGGGGTTCTACTCAAAGCCCAAGAACATTGACGATCTTGTAAATTCCATTGTTGGCCGAGCTTTGGACCTCGCAGGAATAGATAACGATGTATATAAAAGATGGAAATGATCTTTGCTGTCTTTGCCCTTCATTTCTTTATTTTTTTATTCTTTTTCTCCCCAGTTTATATTCTTTGACCGATCCCTTACGGAAGGTTTTTAATCTATAACGTCTATTGCAGTGCTTACCCTCTTGGGATAGTAGGGTAGCCTGGTCCATCCTCGAGCGTTTGGGACGCTTGGACTGCGGTTCAAATCCGCGCTATCCCACCAAACTTCTTTTAAGACCTCTTTTGATCTGTAGACGCTGTTATGTTATTATGTTTTTAAAGGTCATCCCGACTGCTAAATAACATGTTATTTTGTACAGTTTTCAATGACCCAGAACTCCAAAGAGAGATAATTCCATTTATGGACTCCTGTGCTGACGATTCTTTGTTCATATAACTAAAAAGACGGAAGAACGGAGGGTATTTTTATATATTAATATATATTGTATTAAATAAATGTTAATATTTCGTCCCGTTGCGTAGCTACAGGAATCTTATCAAATCAAAAGAGGGTAAATTTGTGCATACTGATAAAGTGTCAATGAGTACTTCTTTCATTAAGGACCGATGTAAAATGACCTCTGCTCTCTGTGACATTTCCGGTAAACGGGATAAATGGTCACAGAGTAGTGGAAAATGCCATATTCAGAGAAGTTCTGTTCTTTGTATCTTTGCTCTTTTAGCGGCTATACTTCTTTTATCATCCTGCGCATCAGCCATAGGAAGTTATCAGCCGGTAGCTGCCTTTACGGCTAATGTGACTTCCGGTACAGCTCCTCTTACTGTTTCTTTCACGGATCAGTCAACATATAGTCCCACACAATGGGCATGGAACTTCGGTGATGGGCAGAATTCTAATCTTCAGCATCCTATTCATACTTATGGTTCAGCAGGCACCTATACTGTAACCCTGACTGTAACAAACTACGAAGGATCCGATTCCGAAACAAGAACAGGTTATATCACTGTAACAGAACTACCTGCGCCCATTTCCAACTTCACTGCCAATGTCACTTCAGGTATTGTACCACTAATTATTTCTTTCACCGATCAGTCTACGAATACACCTACCTCGTGGTCATGGAATTTTGGTGACGGTAACACTTCGACTGTTCAGAATCCCACCCATACGTACACAAACGCAGGCAGCTACACAGTTACTCTCAACGCAAGCAATGTTGGCGGCAGCAACATCAGCACTCAGACTGGTTATATCACTGTAACAGAAGAACCGTCTGCACCTTTAGCTGACTTCACGGCTGATGTGACTTCTGGTACAGCACCCCTTACTGTTTCCTTCACGGACCAGTCTGCAAATACACCTACCTCATGGACATGGAATTTCGGTGACGGAGGAACTTCTACTTCCCATAATCCGGCCCACACATATACCAGTGCAGGCACCTATACGGTAATTCTTAATGCAACAAATGCTGCTGGCAGCAACATAAGCACGCAGACCGGTTACATCACTGTGACCTCCGCAAGTTCCGGTAGCTCCGGCAGTTCCCGTTCAGGCATCGGGACAGCCGTGATCTCTGATCCGTCTGCCGGGACCGTCACACCTACTTACACTGCTGTGAACCATATACTGGGTGGTTCCAGCATAGAATACGACCTATCCGGTACTGGCAGTCCCGTGCTTGGAATTACTTTTGATGCGAAGGACAATGAAGGTCTTGTGACGGCAACGGTGCAGGTGCTCTCGGACAGGCCGGCAGGTATCTCCGTACCACCGGGAAACCCATATCAGCTTATGAGCATTAATGTGGGAAGCAAAGGCACGATCTCTGGTAACAATGCTGACAATATCCTCATTCATTTCAAGGTAAGCCGGGAATGGATAGAGGAGAACAACATCGACCCTTCAACCATCCGCATGACGCGTTACAACGATGGAAAATGGGAAGAGCTGGCCACACAAAAAGAAAATGAAGATGAAGAGTATCTGTACTTCGTTGCAGAAACGCCGGGATTCTCTATATTCAGCGTAGTGGGTGATGAAGTAAAGGCAGTAAGTGAAGAAGCTAAGCCGGTTAAGCAGGAAATAGCTGAGGAAACA
>NZ_JBFXHJ010000171.1:0-4208 GCF_050177135.1 Methanomethylovorans sp. | reverse complement strand
GACAAGTTCGATGGCTTTCTGCATGCTGGTGGCATCCGGGAACTTTGCAGATATAGCTGCGGTCTTTTCTAATTCCCTTACTTTTAGAGTGACCTGTGTGATGATACCTATGGTACCCATGGTGCCCACGATCTTCTGCAGCTCGCCGCCTTTGAAGTCTTTTATTTCCCCATTGGGGAGCACTACCCTGGCGCTTTCCATGGTATCCTGTGACCAGCCATACTCATAGCTGCCGTATCCCAGGCCGTTCTGCGCAAGCCATCCACCCACTGTGGCTGACATTGCGCTGGAAGGTACAGCCTGTGCTGCAAGCCCCTCCTTATTCAGCTTGGATTCCAGTTTTTCCCATACGATGCCTGCACCCACTGTTACCTTCATGTTCTCTTTATCGATGCTTATGATCTTGCGCATGGGAGTGACATCCGCAATGATGCCTCCCTTAGTGGGTATTACACCGCCGTAGCCTGAAGACGCACCTGCCCGCGGCACAATAGCTATTTCGTATTTGCGGGCAAATTCCATGAGCTTTACAGCCTGTTCCTCGTCCCTGATCTTTACTATGGCCGCAGGTTGTGTATTTCCAAGAAATGTCTTTACAACAGGCGGCAAAGACCCAACATCATGAGTGTAAAAGTGCCTTTCCTTCTTTTTGAAATTGACCCCTTCTCCGAAAATAGATGCAAGATCTCTCTTCTGTTCTTCGTTCAGTTCGTACACTGCTTTTACCATATTTTGACCCCATGTTATCTGATGAATAGTTACAGTACTGATGTTGTATGGCAGTAGTATTTAAATGAATGCAAGTACTGTTGAAAGCTTGGTATTGACAGAAGTACCGGTGCCATGATAATAAATTGTATACGTAAACCATAATAAGTATCATTGACAATGTTTAAGCATCAATGTCAGTATGTGCTATTATGCTTCCTGATCATAAAACTAAGATCGTATGTACAATTGGTCCTTCCTCTTCTTCTGAAGAAGTGCTCAGGGGATTGATACTTAAAGGTATGGATATAGCTCGCCTGAACTTTTCCCATGGTGAGCTTTGCCATCATAGGGAGCTCGTCCACAGGATACGGAAAATATCAAGCGAGATGGGTAAGATAATTGCTATTCTCGTGGACCTTCCCGGACCTAAGATACGGGTTGGCGAACTTGTTAAAGAGCCATTGCTCCTGCAGCAGGGGGAAACAGTGGTGCTCACTTCGTCTACGGAGCTTGCTGACGAGTCTTTCATACCGATAGACTATCCAAAGCTCACTGAAAGTGTTTTTCCAGGCAGTCTTATTTATATCAATGATGGGTTCTTGCAACTTGAATGTCTTGAAGTGTCCGGAAAGAATGTGAAATGCAAAGTGATCGTTGGTGGAGAGCTTACATCTCATAAAGGTGTGAATCTCCCGGGTGCCGGTGTGTTCCTGGAGCCGGTAACCGAAAAAGATCTGCTGATGATCGATTTCGCTCTGGACGAAGGGCTTGATTGTTTCAGTATATCTTTCATCGAATCAGCAGATGATGTAAAAAAGGTAAGGGAATATGCTGCCTCAAAAGGCAAGCAGGTTTTCCTGGTGGCAAAGATCGAAAGGGAGCAGGCGGTCCAGAACATCGATGGCATTCTCCTTGAAGCAGATGCCATTATGATCGCAAGGGGTGACCTGGGTGTCGAGATCCCGATAGAGGATGTTCCGATAGTCCAGAAAAAAATAATCCACAAGGCGAACCTTCTAAGCATTCCTGTGATCACCGCTACACAGATGCTGGAATCCATGACCTCCAACATACGGCCGACACGTGCTGAAGCAACGGATGTCGCCAATGCGATCGTAGACGGGACAGATGCAGTGATGTTGTCAGCTGAAACAGCCATAGGTAAATATCCACAGGATACTGTGGAAATAATGGCAAAGATAGCAAAGCAGACCGAAAAGTGGCGCAGTAAGTCCAAGACGGGCATCTACCAGATGAAGAAGGCCATGAGCAAAATGAATCTGCAGATCGATGATATCATTGCCCTGCAGATAAACGAGGCTTTACAACAATTACCTATTAAATATGTACTTGTTCCGACCGCATCAGGGGAAACCTGCAGACGCGTCTCCAGGTTCAGGCCGGATAGCTGGATCATAGGTCTGAGCAGGTATCCGAATACATGCAACAGCCTGGCCTTCCAGTATGGAGTTTATCCTATCTTCGTAGAAGGAACGGTCACTGATTGGGAACATACGGCTTTTGAAAAGCTTAAGGAATATGGTATTTATGCTCCCGGGGAACTGGTCATAATCACTCAGGGACAAACTGCCGGCCATGGGAAAAAGGGAGGAACGAACCTGCTTAAATTTATCAGGCTGGAATGACCCTAGTGGATCATACAGCCACCAATGCCTCCTTTTTCAAAATATTGCTGATGATATTCCTCTGCCCGGTAAAAAGTCGATGACGGAACTATCTCAGTGACTATGGGTCTTTTGAACTTGCCAGATTCCTGAGCTCTTTCCCTTGATACAGTTGCTGTAGTTTTTTGGTCTTGGCTGTGATAAAAGATAGCGGATCTATATTGGTTGCCAATGTCCGGTCCCTGTCTGTTTAGGGTGGTTGGATCGTGAATGTTCCAGAACACTTCAAGCAACTGTTCATAGCTTATTAACGCCGGATCGAAGAGAATGTCAACGGCTTCAGCGTGTCCGGTCCTTCCGGTACATACGTCTTCATATGTCGGATCTTCAAAATTCCCACCAGTGTACCCTACCGCTGTTGCTATTACTCCTTTTATCCTTCTGAAATTGGCTTCTACTCCCCAGAAACAACCTGCTGCGAAGGTAGCTTTTTCCATGGTCGATCATCTCCTTACATTGGTTACCCTTTTCCTATCTCTTTTTGACCTTAATTGCTATTTATATTTTTGTCACTCTTGTTAGTAGGAAATCAATTTCCTTGCAATGAAAAGTATATATTTGTGTTGTATATATTATGCCCACCTTACTTCCAGAGGGTTCATGTTTAAAAAAAGCTGTATGCTCAGATTAGTGTTTGTTTTTTTACTGGTGTCAGTTCCTTTTATGCATTTAGTTGAGGGAAACGAGACCTGTGATGTAATACAGGAGTATGGGCCTTTTTTAAGGTTATCGTCTTTTGCATCCGATCAGGGGTCAGATCAAATTTCTCTTTTGCGTACCATACACATTTATTGGGTGTGGATAGTTCACCTTTTTATTGTAATAGTTCTGCTGGCACTTTATGCAATATATGTTCACAGATATAACAAATTACTTTAAAAGGAAGTGTCAGAACGCAGGAGCATGGAACTGAAATTACAACAATATGCTGCAGAGCTAAGGCATTCCAATGAGCTGAAGGATCTTTTTACAGACATAATGCGGCATGATCTTATTAACCCTGCCGGGATAATCAATAGTTACACGGACCTTTTGCTGGAAATAGAAACAGATGTAAAGAAGCTCCAGTATCTTAAGAACATATCCAGATCGAACCAGAAGCTTATAGGGCTCATAGAGGACGCTTCCTCTTTTACGAAGCTTGATAGCGTTGAACATCTCCCGCTTGAAAAAATGGATCTGGATGTGATCATCACCAATGTCATTGAGTCCATGCAGATCCAGATCTCAGAAAAGAATGCCAGAGTATCTTTTCTTCCATCTGGCCCATATCTTGCCAATGTCAATCAGCTGGTAGAACAGGTTTTTGTTAATTTCCTATCCAATGCGCTCAAGTATGGCCCTCAGAATGAAAGGATCGACATTACCATAATGGATGCAGGTGATTCCTGGAAGGTATGTTTTGCCGATGAAGGGGAAGGTATACCTGACAAGTTCAAAGAAGCTGTCTTCGAACGTTTCAGGAGATTGGAGAAAGGTGCAATAAAAGGTTCTGGTCTTGGTCTTGCAATAGCCAAAAGAATTGTGGAACTCCATAGTGGACAACTGGGAGTGACTGACAATCCCATGGGTAAAGGAAGTGTTTTCTGGGCAACCTTCCCTAAAGCATGATCCATGCTCAGATCTTCCTCATAACTATGGATCCGTCTCTCATATGCACTGTTACGAACTTTTCTTTTTCCTTTTCAGGTTCATATTTGTTGTAGAGCATGGATTCAACACGGCCTGTTTCCATGTTTTTGCGGATAAATTCGATATCGTCCTTTTCCAGCTTTGCCTTGGCCGCCGGAGGACTTGTACTGGCCTTTTTCT
>NZ_JBFXHJ010000170.1:0-4241 GCF_050177135.1 Methanomethylovorans sp. | reverse complement strand
GTCGGACAGAGATTCATTCAAGCACTTGCCGATCATCCATGGTTTGAGATCACTTCCCTTGCCGCTTCAGAAAAGAGTGCAGGGAAGAAATACAAGAATGCAGCTAACTGGAGGCTGGATGTAAAACTTCCGGATGAAGTTTCAGACATGGAAATTGTGCCTGTGGATCCCTCCAAGGTCGATGCAGATGTTGTTTTCTCTGCATTGCCTGCAAGCCTTGCAAAAAGCGTGGAAGCAGATTTCGCAAAAGAGGGTTTTGTGGTGGCAAGTAATGCCTCTGCCCATCGTATGGATAAAGATGTCCCTCTTGTGATCCCGGAAGTCAATGCAGATCACCTTGGACTTATAGATGTTCAGCAGGATAAGAGAGGATGGGACGGATATATAATTACGAATCCTAACTGTTCTACGATCATGCTGGTAGCTACACTGAAACCACTCATGAAATTCGGCATCCAGAATGTAAATGTAGCCACAATGCAGGCCATATCCGGTGCCGGGTATGAAGGTGTGCCATCAATGGCCATCCTTGATAACGTAATACCCTATATAGGAAGTGAAGAGGAGAAAATGGAAACCGAACCTCTCAAACTTCTGGGTGAGTTTAACGGTTCAGAGATAGTAAATGCCGATTTCAAATTGAGTGCTGCTTGTAACAGAGTGCCTGTTATGGACGGTCACACTGAAACAGTATGGGTTACCATGAGGGATCATCCAACTCCTGCGCAGGTTAGGCAGGAATTCCTCAATTTCAATCCCAATTTGGGGGACTTACCCACGGAACCTGAAAAGGTGCTCATAGTAAGGGATGAGGCCGACAGACCACAACCTCGCCTCGACCGCAATATGGGCAACGGAATGAGTATCAGTGTAGGGCGTATAAGAGAAGGCATACGTTACGTTCTGATGGGCCACAATACTATTCGTGGAGCAGCAGGTGCCAGTGTGCTCAATGCTGAACTCCTGCACAAGCAGGGCAAACTCTGATGACATAAAAAGGTATCGAGAGAACATAATGCACCGCCTGATCACATTCCTATTTGTCTTTTTGCTGTCGATAGGAGTAATATCAGGCGCTGTGGCATCAGACGTAAATACTATTTTTGAACTTGAGTTAGTGCCTCTATCGGAGATCGTTAAAAATCCAACGGTCTACGATAGTACGATGGCTTATCGCAAGATAAGCGTTGTCGGAAATATTTCTGAAATAGGTAAGCATCTGATCACCATTGATCAGGATAGCTATGAAATAAAAGTAGACCATACCAATCAGCACCTGTTCGCTGGTTTTAATGTAGGGGACGGTATCAAGCTCACAGGACAGTTTCTCTATGATCCGATGGGAACTAGTATCTTTTACCCCAACTATGTTATGCATTATCCCACCGTACAGATGGGTGAGGTAAACATAAGTGCCATTATTTCCAATGCATCAAAGTTTAACGGAAAATATGTTACTGTGACAGGCAATCTCACCGGGATTAGATCGACAATGGGAGCATATGTTGTTGATATTTCAAGTCTGGACACTGGCGAAAGCCTTCGCGTATCTTACTATGGGTCTACTGATCTTCAAGCCGGGGACATGGTAAGCGTTAGCGGTCTTTTTAATGGTGATGTCCTTTATAGTGGACAGATGGGTAAAAAGCGTCCTCCATTATCTATCAGCACATTAATACCCGGTTTTACGGGCCTTTGGACCATGTTTATCATTGGATTACTAGTTATATATATGAAGCATGAATGACTTAAAACCTCAGGATCATCATGTTAATTGCATTATCAGTTGGAGGGTCCATTCTTGCAAAGGACCTTAGTGCTGAAGGTTTTCGCGCCTATGCCGATATGCTCAAGGAGCTGGCGAAAGAACACAAACTAATAGTTGTTGTCGGGGGAGGTGTTGCTGCCAGAGATTACATCAGGACGGCACGGAGCCTGGGAGCGAATGAAGCTGAATCCGATTATATAGGCATCTCTATAACCCGCTTGAATGCACAGCTGCTTATTACTGCGCTTGGAGAGGGTGCATATCCGGAACCTCCCCTCGATTACAAGGAAGCCTGGAAAGCGCTTTCTTCAGGCAGGATCGTTGTTATGGGGGGGGTGATCCCGGGGCAGACGACGGATGCTGTAACTGCCATAGTTGCTGAATATCTTAAAGCTGATCTTATTGTTATTGCGACATCTGTTGACGGAGTATATTCAGCGGATCCAAATAAGGACCCTAATGCAGTCAAGTACGAGACTATGACCGCCAAGGAACTTGTAAAAATAGTGATCTCTACAGAGATGAAGGCTGGCTCCCAATCGCCTGTAGATCCCCTGGCAGCCAAGATCATAGAGCGTTGTAATATTAATACCATTGTTATGCATGGAGCAGATCCTAAGAAGGTGGCAGATGTCATTATGCAGGAAAGTATAGATTCTATGCCTTCTAAAAAAGTTCATCTTGGCACACGGATCGTAGGATAAGTTTCTGTGGTCAGCATGAAACTTAGAACATTTCTTACTGTTTTTCTCTTTTTTATCGTACTGGCCTTTCCGGCTGCAGCTACTGGACAGGCAAGCATCACTGATATGTATGCAAATGGTGATCTATGTGAGGTCACGATCGGGTTTTCGGAGTATATGCGTAATGTGACACTGAGCTATGATCTGATGTTAAGCGATCGATCCATAGATTCCAAAGTGGTCAGGCTGGGTGATGTATCCGCAGGAAATGTTACTCTTATTACTTTATGGGAGAGTGGATTGAAAAAGAACACCTATTCTTTTTCGGTAAGTGTATTTGTAGATGGAGAGCTTGCTGACAGCAGGCAGACAGCATTCGTTCATGGTAATCAGGCATTGCTGGAATTCAAAGTTGCAGGTTTCAATTCTGATTATAAGGGAGCGGCTGTCGTTATCAGCCCTGCTAACATTTATCGTCCTTCTATTGTAGATATGACTTTTGAGATCTTCCGGCAGGATGAGTTGATATATTCTGAAACTCTAGAGGACATTTCAGTAATCCAGTCCATGGAAAAGAGCATCATATGGCCCATTTTGCTTGACAATGGGCAACAGTATGTCACAGTGCTGAAGGTACATTCCCATGGATCCGATCTTACATCAGCCTATATTTCCATCTTCATGGCAGAGCAGGATGTGGAAATAATGGCCGATGATGTAGAAATCGATGAATATGGTGCAAGTGTAACACTCCGGGGTATGTCACAGGTGCCTTTCTATGGCAAGGTAGGGATTACTCTTAGCAACGATCAAAACAATATCTACTTTGAAGAAGAAAGCGATGTTCTCACGTTCAACAAAGAGGATACAGTTGGTTTTCTATGGGAAAATATTACAGGAGGAAACTATGCTGTGATAATAAGTGCCATCGGCAACGATGGTAAGATCCTCGATAGTTACGAGACTGCTGTGAGGATCACAGAATTGCCCCCGGCACAGCCGGAACGAACGAATGATCTATCTGGTCTGAACATCGTTAACATCATTACAGTTTTTTTGGCTGCTGTTCTCCTATTCGGTATTAAAAGGGGATAAGATGCTTGATCTCATCATCAAGAATGCTGTCCAACGCAAGGTAAGAACCATGCTGACCATCTGTGGCATAGCTTTGGGCATATTTGCCCTGGTGGTGATGGGAGCTATGTCTGAGAATTTCGGACAGACCTTTGAAAAATCCATAAGCCTGACAAGTGATAAGATCAGGGTCTTTGCAGAGAGCGGTATTTTTGGCGGTGGCCTGAGCGAACATAAAGTTTCCGATGTAAGGCGTGTGGCCGGGGTCGAGGATGCTTATGGAGTGTTGGTCACTTTGTTCGATGAAGACCAATTCGGTATGAGCGGAAAGCAGGTTTTGGGCGTACCACCACGGAAATCGAGAAATGTATTAGAACCTGTGGAACTCAAAGCAGGGAGATTTCTTACAGCCGGAGATACATACCATACAGTGGTAGGAAAGAACATTGCCGGAGAGTACGGTCTGGATATAGGTAGCACTCTGGAACTGAACGAGAAAAGGTTCACAGTTGTTGGCATTATGGAATACACGGGTTCTATTTTTGACAGTTACGCTACTATACCTCTTGATACAGCTCAGGATATATATAATGCCGAGACCTCCATTACATACATCTTCGTCGAACCGGCACCAGGTGTAGATGCTGAACTCCTGTCCAAAAGAATAGAACTGAGCGTAAAAGGAGTAAACACAATTTCTCCCAATGAACTAAAGG
>NZ_JBFXHJ010000169.1:0-4286 GCF_050177135.1 Methanomethylovorans sp. | reverse complement strand
TATTTTAGATAATCTTGTTGTTCCAGTATAATAAGTCGGAGTGCAGGTCCCCAAAGCATTTGAACCTGATCCAAAAGAGGAATACTGTACCTTATTGTTCGAGTTTACAGACCAATAATAACTAAAGTATGCACCAGAGTTTGTCCAACTGTTAGCAGCTGCCTTTACAGAATTTGTATATCCGCTTGGAATCGAACTATCCTATCAATTGTATAACCCACTGAATGTGAATTCCAGTAATAGCTTGTAGTATATGCTGATGCTGGACATATTAAACACAACAGCATCAGACAAAACACAATTAGTCGATTTGATATTTTTGTCATATATTTACCTCATTATTTTTGAGGCAAGAACACGATAGATTTAAGTTTAGTAAAACTAACATAGTCTTGCCTTAGGGCGTTTGGGGTTCAAATTTACTTTGCAGGTTTCGTTTGAACCCCATTCCACATAATCGGTTGTGGCGTAACTCAATTAAACTTGTTTATATAAATTTTTTATGGTTATGTCATCAAACTGAGAACTTGTTTGCTACCTTAATACATAAAGAAGATAAATTGCATTAATATTGAATACTTTTACAAGACGTGTAGCAATATGTAATAGAATGATTGCTTTTATGGCTATGAAGTAGGATGTTGAACAGAGAAATACTCTTGAATTTGAATCGCAGAGGTACCGCATTAAAAGAGAAAAGAGTTTTTAAGTAAAAGCTCTCTAAACTATTTCATTGCCATTTCCAGCAGGTCCAGAATATCGATCACTTCGACTTTTGGCCCCCCACGCTGCAGGTTTGTCCTGCATAGGGGACAGGACGTGACTAGATAATCCACACCTTCGGGTATCTCTTCCAGGCGTTTCTTTGAAAGGGCCATAGACAGCTCAGGATAACCTTTCAGTACTCCACCACCCGCACCGCAGCAACGGGATTGCTCGTGATGGGACCTCATTTCCTTGAGTTCACAGATAGATGTGATGATCTGCCGGGGTGCATCAAAGATGCCATTGCATCTGCCCAGATGACAGGGATCATGGTAGCTCACTTTAATGTCAAGAGGTTTGAGATCCAGCTCTTGAAGGCGTTCCGCCAGGAACTCTGAAACATGTATCACTTTCAGATCACTGTGATAATCGTTCTTAAGAGTGGTATAACATCCTGCGCAGCCTGTGATGATGGTATGCGCACCGATCCTTCTGATCTGTTCCAGATTCTTAGAGACAAGAGCATCGGGGTCCAAACCAGTACGGAACAGGGGTGAACCACAGCAAACCTCCTCAGGGATGAGGGTAACATCGAACTTCTTAAGCAGATCAAATGTTCTGCGTGTAAGCTCAGGATACCTGTAAGCACCGAGACAACCCACAAAAAACACATAAGGAGCATGCTCTTTGATGTCTGCGGCATCTTCAAGCCAGGCATGACGATACTGTGTTTCTCCAAGAGGATTGCCCGCTAATGCAGCAGCATCACGCAGTGCTACCTGAGCATCCGTCATCCTGCCCTTAAGCACAAGCTGATGGCGGGTATCCTGGACCACCTGAACGGGAGAGGCACCTGAAGGGCACATCTGTTCACACAGGCCACATGTCGTGCACGTATTGAGGCTGTTTAGCACATCCTGATCTGCCTCAAGACCTTGAGAAACACCATGGGCAACAAGCATACGACCTCTGGAGCTTGCTGATTCCCAGCCTATCTGCTCAAAAACAGGACATACTGACCTGCAAGTGCCGCAACGCACACATTTGAGGATGGATCTCAGATCAAGATTGGACATGTCACACACCCATTTTTCCGGGATTCAGTATCCCTTTAGGATCAAGAGCCTTCTTTATCATAATCATGACATCCAATGCATTCCCCAGTTCCAGACGCATGTATTCAGATCTCGCACTGCCTACGCCATGCTCTGCAGTGACCGTGCCACCTATCTCAATTGCTGTACGGTGGATCTTATCAGCTGCAGCGTTCAGCTTTTTCCAGGCATCATCGCTGAGCATGTCTATACACATGCCTGTATGCAGGTTGCCGTCTCCAATGTGACCATACGTCATAATAGGCAGATTGAACTCCCTGGAGATCTCATCCACCTTGCGTAGCATTCTTGGGATCTCTTTTATGGGAACGCCAACATCTTCACCCACGTAGACCCTGGTACGCATAGGATCAAGACGCGAGATCGCTGCACCCACCAGCCTTCGGGCAGCCCATATCTCATCCCTTTCCTTTTTATCTGAAGCGGTCCTGATACCTGAAGCCAAGCCTTCACATGTTTTTACTATGAGAGCAACGCCTTCCTTTACTTCAGCTTCAGTACCATCCACTTCAAAAAGCAGAATGGCACCGGCAAGCGGAAGGCCTAGTTTAGGATCATAGGTGTTGATAGCCCGGATAATATTCGCATCCAGTATCTCACATGCAGAGGGAACGATACCCGATGACAGTACTCTCACAACGGCTTTACCTGCAAGTTCGGGGCTATCGAATGAAGCAAATATGACAGAGCGTTCTTTGGGAATTGCACGTACCTTGATTATTGCCTGGGTGATGATCCCAAGAGTCCCCTCCGAACCGACCATGAGGTCAGTGAGAGAATAACCTGCAACAGTTTTCATTGTCTTTGAACCTGTTCTTATTGTTTTTCCATCTGCCATCACTACCTCAAGGCCGAGCACATAACTGCGGGTTGTACCATATTTCACGGAGCGCATACCGCTTCCGTTATTAGCGATCAGCCCTCCCAGAGTGCACATTGCAGAACTTCCGGGGTCCGGGGGGAAGAAAAAACCGTATGGTTCCAGGGCCTTATTGAGCTTTTCCTGAACTATACCCGGTTCCACTACCACCTGAAGATTATCAAAATCCATTTCCACTATACGGTCCATACCGGACATATCAAGGACAATGCCCCCTTCCAGAGGAACGCAGCCACCCGCCAGACCTGTGCCTGCTCCCCTGGCGGTCACTGGAATATCATGCTCGTAAGCGATCCTCACAATATCCGAAATCTGAACAGTGGTCTGCGGTTTAATGACAACTTCCGGAATACCTCTTATCTGAGAAGCATCAGAGGAATAACAATATAGTTCGCAGGTAGCAACGGATAGATTGTCCTTACCCACGATCATTCTCATTTTTTCTATTAGGTCAACATTGAGCATAGCTTTGATTTTAGAGAAGTGGTCATTATTTAAAGATGTCGGTGAAATAGCAGAAATTTATACCAAACATTTACATCTAACTATGCAGTATCCTACAAACAATGACACGATATTTCGAGGTATACCAGAGGGACGGTGCAGCAAGAAAGGGCAGGCTGCTCCTTTCCAGAACTATTGAGACCCCATGCGTCCTGAAAACCGAAACTCTGAAAGATAACACAGGACAGATCGTGGATGCTGGCTCCCTGTGGGAAGTAGGCAATGTGGAAAAAGCTGAACATAGGTTACAACAGCTTAGAAGTGAGATCGGAGACGATAGGCTGATCATACTACCTCATATGTGTCTTGCGCCTGACGCTCCTGACTGCATACCGGAACCCTTGGAAATGCTTTCATCGAATAGTGGGGCCACCGGAAGAGTATACCGTAAAGGCAGAGCTCTAAAGGCTGCTGACCTGTATATACTTGAAGGCGCAGGTGTCTTTGAGAACAATGCCAGAGCATTGCTGGAAAGAGTTCTTGACCTCAAAGATAGTACACCTGATGATACAGCAGTATACCTCCCCGATATCTGTCTTCCTGAGAACCTGGCAATGCTCGTTTACATGGGGGCTGATGTGCTGGATACCACTAAAGCCACAGTTGCAGCATATAAGGACATTTATCTCACTCACGCAGGAAGTTTCGATCTGAGATCACTTTCCGAGTTACCTTGCAGATGCTCTGCATGTGTATCTACCACCACATTGGAACTTAAAAAAATGGATAAAAATTCCAGGGCACAGCTGCTCGAACAGCATAATATCAATGCAATGGAAGCTGAACTTGCCCTGGTAAGAGAAAAGATATCTGCAGGCAATCTGCGGGAATATGTTGATGGCCAATGCCGTACAAGACCCTGGCTCACTGCACTGTTGAGACTGCTTGACAGAGAATATCGATATCTTGAGAGGGGAACTCCGATCACACGGAATGTGGAGATGCTTGCTAATTCGGGAGATTCCCTCACAAGACCGGAAGTTGTGAGGTTTGCACGCAGGATACAGGAAAGGTATACACCTCCTGAGCTGGATGTACTTCTGCTCTTACCATGCTCTGCAAAGAAACCTTATTCAATTTCA
>NZ_JBFXHJ010000168.1:0-4314 GCF_050177135.1 Methanomethylovorans sp. | reverse complement strand
CATTCCCTGAGCAGTTTCAGGTCTTAGGTATCCTTTCCTGCCATTTCCAGGGCCTATCTGGGTCTTGAACATGAGATTGAATTCATAGGCATTTCCCAGATCTCCTCCACATTCAGGGCACTTAACGCTGTTCTGTGCAATGATCTTATCCAGTTCTTCGTCACTGAGGCCATCTGCTTCTTCAACGATGTGCTTTATCAGGTGATCTGCTCTGAAAGCTTCTCCACATTGCTTACATTCGCAAAGGGGATCTGAAAAACCTCCTACGTGACCGGATGCTACAAACACCTCTTCAATTCCTATGGTAGGGCACTCGATCTCCATGAACCCTTCCTGGATAATGTATATTTCTCTCCATATCTGTTCTATTCTACGTTTTAAAGTGCTTCCCAGAGGCCCGTAATCATAGAATCCGGCTGTTCCTCCATACAGCTCGAAGGAGTTCCACAAGAATCCACGGCGTTTGGCCAGTTCTATTACCTGCTCATATCTATCCATAATGATCCTCAACAGTGATTATTAATCGTATGAATGTTATTCTATGATAGGACATCGATATTCCCATTGGATTTAACATTATCGAGGTTGTCATAGTCACTTTTCTTGTCAAAATATGTTCATAAAACAGGAACTCAAGTCCATAAAGCTTATATGCGTGGTCATATATACAAGGGAATAGGCAAGGCCGAAAGAAGCATTTTCATATCGTACCACCACCAACAATCATTTCAATGAGTCTTTTAAAAATCAATGGCCTTGCTTTACTCCTCTGAAAAAGCTTATTTTCTTATTACTATTTACTTTATCATGAGGAAATGTTAAATCTCTATACTGTGCATATTGGCAGAAAACCCCTTTGTTTCCACTGGAGAATAGAGTTAACTCTATCTGGTATATGTATTGTAAAAAAGTAAAAGTGAAGTGGTTCTTATTCTCCCAGTACTTCCTTTACTGTCATTCCATCATGAACGATTTTGGAGATATGGGATACAAGTTTTACCGGGTCTTCGGACTGGAATACATTCCTTCCGATGGCAACACCACTTCCTCCCGCCTGCAGGGAGTCATATACCATCTGAAGCAGTTGTCTCTCCGTGTCCATCTGTGGCCCGCCAGCTATAACAACAGGCACCGGACATCCTTCAACAACTTCCTTGAACGTTTCTATAGTTCCGGTATAATTTGTCTTGACAATATCGGCTCCCAGTTCAGCTCCAATGCGTGCTGCATGCTTCACGAACATGACGTCATGTTCCGAAGTGACCTTCGGTCCTCTGGGATACATCATGGCAATGAGTGGCATTCCCCATTCATCGCATGCCCTTGCAACAAACCCCAGATCCTTCAGCATCTGTGCTTCGTCATCAGCACCTACATTTATATGTACTGAAACCGCATCTGCACCGATCTTTATTGCTTCTTCCACTGTGGTCACCAAAACCTTGTGGTTGGGGTCCGGTCCCAGGGATGTAGAGGCAGAAAGGTGAATTATAAGTCCTACATCTCTTCCATATCCTCTGTGTCCATATCTGGGCAGTCCCATATGTCCAAGCACTGCATTAGCCCCTCCCTCTGCAACTTTGTTCACAGTAGCTGGGAGGTCTATTATGCCCCTGATCGGTCCTGCACCCACGCCATGGTCCATGGGTATGATTATAGTCTTTCCGGTGTTACGGTTGAAGATCCTTTCCATCCGTACGGATTTACCAATCTCGCTCATGACTTGTTATAATTGATTGAACATACATATTCTTTACGTAGCAACTATGTGCTCAGATGTTCTCATGCTGGTATTGGCCTTTATATCCTTCTTCCACTTCCGCATGCAGCTCGTAGAACAGCAGCTGTATGATACGCGCATTCTTGCGCACGTTGAAACCTTCAGGGTTATGCACCAGCAACATAGATTCACTTCTTCCTCTATAGCCGGAGTCCCATACGGCAGTACCTATGTTCACGCCGCATCGAAGCATTGTGGACCTGGGTCGTGCTATGGCGGCCAGGTCTTTCGGTATGTTGACTATCTCATTAAATACCACTTTGTAAGTTCCGGGAAGAAGATACACCCATCCGTCGTCATCGAATTCAAGGGGTCTGCTCAGTGGCAGCTTTCTGCAGGAATTATCAAAATCAATAGCTCCGGCTCCTTCCATCACTTCGACACGTTGCAATGTCATCTCTACACTATTGGGCTGGAGCTGCATCTCCATATCTATCATGTTTTCCATTAGTGGCAGCAGTGGAGGTTTTGCAAGTATTCTTTCTCTTAGTTCTTTCCTGGATAGAAGGGTCATGAGGCAGAATTGGCGTACTAGGTTATTAGAATATCGGGTGTTATTTAAAAGCAAACATTATGTTATCAGTAATGCTTATTTAACTAACCATTTAACTTAAATACATTAAATTTGTATTAATATATGGACGTGAGATAGGATGCCTGCAATAAAGGTCAGTTCATCTCTGACCTTTGCAGGTGCTATGTCGTGTCATAGATAGAATACTGGAGGAGACGTCATGATGAATAGCACATATCTTGTAAAGGAAGGCAACAGACCTGAGATCGTTTTTCGGGTCACCCTCAGCCCCGATGGAAAGACTTACATGAAAGAATATTCCCTTGTTTTCCCAAAGTACAGAACTGCCGATGTCCCACGTTATGACCCGTTGGCTCTTGCTGAGGTGCAGGCTAATGCAAAAACAGGTGATCTGGGTTATTGTGAGTTTATACCAGAAGCAGAGTGAATTTACCCGAGTATAAAAATATTTCTTCTAATTTTTATTTTTACTTCACTTTTTCCTTTTCTGGATTCCGGATCGAATTTAAATTTCTATGGTTCTCTTGTTGGTTCTGTTTCCCAATGGGCTTTTAACAAATTAAGAAACACTTCAATAACTTCTTATTCCCTATTATAGACCAAAGGAATCTTTATATATTTATATGGCAAATATTTAATTAAAGATTATAAAACGGGGGTACACTACTTGAAAGTTCAGCTATTGCCTACAAATATTCTACACTTTATATCATTTGCATATGCTTGAATCAAAATGTGATGTGCACTCAAGATCTTATATAGTCTCTAATTGAGGAGGTACAAATGCAACCCAAATTAAGTAGTTCTATCAATGTTCTGATAGTGTTGTCCTTTGTGATAATGACCGTAGGACTATCTTCAGCTGCCGACCTGAGTCAGTGGGCTTCAGGTGCCACTGCAAGCAGCGAGTACTCTGCCTCTGGTTGGTCAACAAACCAGGCTACAGGTGCGCCCAATACTGATAAGTGCGGAGATGTAAATACTGCCTGGGCTCCCCGCTCATCAGGTTCGGATCCGGAGTGGTTGAAGTTGTCGTTCACCACGCCTGTTATGGCTACAGGCATTCGTGTCCATGAGACCTATAATGCAGGATCCATATACCGTGTAGACCTTGTGGATACTTCGGGTCAGAGCCATACAGTATGGACCGGAACAGACAGCACTGCTTGTCCCGGCTGGTTCGAGATCACTTTCTCTAAAACTGAATATGCGGTGAATGGTGTTATCCTGCATACTAAGATAGCAGGCTGGGAGGAGATAGATGCAGTCGAGCTTATTGGGGACACTGATACCACCACAGTGCCGTCTTCAACTTCTGGTACATCTACTGATACTGTATCCACCACTACTTCGGCTGTTTCTCCAAGACAGTGGGCTTCAGGTGTCACTGCAAGCAGTGAATACTCCGCTTCTGGCTGGTCGGCAAACCAGGCCGCAGGTGCGCCTAATACCGATAAGTGCGGAGATATCAATACTGCCTGGGCCCCCCGCTCATCAGGTTCGGACCCGGAATGGTTGAATTTGTCTTTCGCAACGCCTGTCCAGGCTATAGGTGTACGTGTCCATGAGACCTATAATGCGGGATCCATATATCAGGTGGACCTTGTAGATACTTCTGGTCAGAGCCATACAGTATGGACCGGGACAGACAACACTGCTTGCCCCGGCTGGTTCGAGATCACTTTCCCCAAAACCGAGTATTCTGTAAGCAATGTTATCCTGCACACTAAAATAGCAGGTTGGGAAGAAGTGGATGCAGTCGAACTGCTGGGTGAGGGCGCTGGCGGGGCCGGTGCATCAGTTCCATCTTCGCCATCTTCTGTTGCGACTATAACATTCGAATCGCGTACGACACCCATGGGAAGTACTGTGCAGATCCCCATTACATTGCAAGGAGTTGCCGGTAACATTGGAAACATGGACCTTACTTTGCAATACGACCCGGCTGTTCTGGAAGCAAAGGAAGTTATGAACGGTCCACTTACCCAGAGTGCCATCT
>NZ_JBFXHJ010000167.1:0-4350 GCF_050177135.1 Methanomethylovorans sp. | reverse complement strand
TATGAAGAGATCGAACCAGGACTTGAACCCGGAAATGCTATTGTCTTCTCTCACGGTTTTAACATCCATTACAACCAGATAGTGCCCAGGAAGGACATCGATGTGTACATGGGGGCACCAAAAAGCCCGGGACACCTGGTACGCAGGACGTATAAAGAAGGACATGGAGTGCCTGGTCTGATCGCAGTCTACCAGGATGCTACAGGCATGGCAAAACAGTTAGCTCTGGCACATGCAAAAGGTGTGGGTTGCACACGGGCCGGAGTGTTCGAAACAACTTTCCGTGAGGAAACGGAAACTGACCTCTTCGGAGAGCAGGTAGACCTGTGCGGTGGCGTGGCTTCTCTTATCAAGACCTCCTTTGAGGTTCTTGTCGAAGCCGGTTATCAGCCAGAGATGGCATATTTTGAGACCACTCACGAACTGAAGCTCATCGTAGATCTTATCCATGAAGGTGGCCTGGAAAAGATGTGGTATTCCGTATCCAATACCGCGGAATACGGTGGAATGACCGTTGGGCCCAAGGTAATCAATGAACTGTCCAGGGAAGCTATGTATGAGGCTCTGGAGCGTATCCAGAACGGGCAGTTCGCAAGGGAGTTCGTGCTTGAAGGCAAGGCCAACAGGCCGGTACTCACAGCCATGGAGCGCCAGGACAGGGAACATCCCGTGGAAGAGGTGGGCCGCAGATTGCGTGCAATGATGCCCTGGCTTAACAGTGGCCTTAATGAGAAGTGAACTTTCTCAAATATATTTTTTTAATAAGTTACAAAGACGTGTTCTATATACAAGGATACGTCCCTTTTTTTGAAGTGATCTAAATGCAGGGAACTATACAGACAATTCTATCAAGAAGAAGCATCCGCAGTTATACATCTGAGCCTGTGGCAAGAACAGACATTACAATGATCCTTGATGCCGGGCGCTGGGCACCATCGGGTCTTAACAACCAGCCCTGGAAGTTCATAGTCGTACAGAACAGGGACACAATAGAAAAACTGGCCGGTTGCACACGCTATTCATCTATTGTAAAGGGAGCAGGCGTGATCATAGCTGTTTTTCTGGATACCTCTACGATGTATGATCGCACAAAAGATGTACAATCCATAGGTGCAGCCATACAGAACATGCTGCTTGCCTGCTGTGAACTTGGATTGGGAGCAGTATGGCTGGGAGAGATACTGAATAATAAAGAACAAGTGAATTTGATTTTAGAAGCGCCTGAATCACTGGAGCTCATGGCAGCACTGGCCATAGGGCATCCTGACAGGAGAGAAGTAACATCTTCAAGGAAAGAACTTCCAGAAATAGCCTTTGAAGAGCATTACGGCGATCAATGGAGGTAGAGACGAAGGCGCAAACCGGAATTAAGGAGGTTTAAGGATACATTTTGGATTTAGACACCAGTTTGGTAGTGGAAGGTTTTCCTGTTTTGCCCTTCATCTCTAATCCTAAGTATGTACTTCTTGTATTTAAAGATTTGTTCGCAATGCGACTAATCAAGGATAATTGATTTAGGCCATGATCAAGTCAATTTGAAGACCTTTTTTTGCCCTGATTTTTCCCGCAGCTACGATTTACACATATCTCGATCGCTTCCTTATCCTTTTCCTTTATGCGGATCATTTTCCATCCACAGACCTCGCACCTGCGGTCAAGTATCGTAAGCCTGCCCTCCTGAGGCAGGGACTGAGTACGGCCACATCTTTTACTACAGCCCAGAAAACGTGAATTCTTCGTAGTTATAAGGAACATCTCTCCGTCACAGACCGGACACTGCCCCACCACTTCCGGAGGATAGCATTCCTTTGCCCGGTCACATGCAAAGCAAGGTCCTATACCCACTGCCCAGCAATACTTGTTTGCGACCTTTATTACCGCAGCTCCACCCTTAGGGCATTCTTTTGAGCGAAGTATGGAAAGTGCACCATCCCTGGGCAGAGGATAGGTGTTCCTGCATTGCGGATATCCGGTACATCCTACAAAACGCCCCTTATCAGTGTTTATTATGCGTAGCACATGCCCGCAATCCGGACATTTGCCAATGTAGTTCTTCTTGTCCTCAGTGGCAGTCCCATCATTGATAGAGCCTGCCAGCCGGGACACGATGGAATCCCGGCTCTCAGTGAGCTGTGCATACATCATCCTGATAAGCTCGGTTCCCTCTGCAACAGCAACTTCAAATTTCTTGCTGCCCTCTTCCACTTCCTGCACAAGGGACTCTATGCGTGCCCTTATTTCCGGCTTCACTACAAGAGGTACTGAGTTGCTCAGAGCATCCATAAGGCTGAAACCGGTTTCCTGAATGACTATGGTCTTGCCTTTAGTTTCAAAATAACCACGCTTCTTGTTGGTTTCTATATGAGAAGGAGCTGTTGCCTTAGTACCGATGCCATGCTTATCCATAAGGGTCAGAAGTTCGGCTTCAGTAAGGTGTTTTGGAGGAGTGGTTTTGGAAGCTATGTTCTCCAGTTTTTTCACTTTGACCTCTTCGTTCACCTGGACATCTGGCAGGAATTTGTCATTCTTTGTCTCAAAAGGATACACGGCCATCCAGCCTTCGTTTTTCATTACGGATCCGGAAGAGTCGAACAGCTCTCCCTTCACTGTGATCTCAAGATGCGTTTTTTCGAATAAAACCGCAGGCATGAGGTTAGCAAGAAAATGCCGGGCTATCAGGTCATACACCTTACCTGCGCCTTCTACCTTTACAGCCTTGTCCACTTCCTTTACAGCAACTGCCTTTATCGGATGTATGGGAGGGTGGTCATGCCCGTCCTTTGTACCATTGCGCACAGCAATATCACCAGCAGAAAGTATGGCAAGTGCATGGTCCCTGTATTCTGTGGATGTGAAGGCTATGACCTTTGACCTGAAATCAAAATCATCGGCATATTTATTGGTCTCGGTCCTTGGATAGCTTGTAAAACCGTTCAGGTACAGCTGTTCAGCGATCTCAAGAGCAGATTCCGGACTGATGTTCAGGAACTTGGATGCACGTTTGAGAAATTCAGTGGTGTTTAGAGGAAATGGTGCATTTGTCTTTACTTCAGTGACGCTCTTTTTTGTAACCAGTCCGGTCTTGCATGCCCGGATACGATCGAATATTTCGGCTGCCTTTGCCTTATCCCTGATATTGCCTGCCCGGTGCACTCCTTTGAGATCCATGTCCTTTGCATGGAAAAGTGCTTCGATCTTCCAGAAATCCTCAGGACTGAACTCTTTTATGGCCTTCTCTCTTTCATATACGAAACCGCATGTAGGGGTCTGGCAAGGTCCTATGGAAAGGATATCCTTGGTGCGTGCCCTTTCTCTCACAGCCAGGGTCAGATACCGGGTAAAAGCAGCTCCCATCTTAAGGTCGAGGATCTGGCGGGCATCCGCAGACATTGCCATGGCTGTATCAGGTTCCAATGGAGCGTCGAAAGCTTTAGTTATCTCAGACGCTGACAATGAAGAGAACCTTGCTCTTTTTACAGGAGCGCGGGAAACCCTGGCTGCAAGTTCCTTTGCTTCAAAACCTATATTCTCACCTTCCCTGTCAAAATCACAGGCAAGTATTATCCCATCAGCTCCCCTGGCAAGAGAGAGAATGGCATCTGCAAACGGTTTTTTTGTAACTGTCTTGATGGGTTGGGTATCGATCAATATGGCCGGGTCCACTGAACGCCAGTCGTTCAACTCCTGTGGGAAATCATAACCCATGATATGACCCGAAAGACCCATTACCTGCCATTCCTTACCATCCCTGCGGAATACATAAACAGGTACCCCTTCGACAAGCTTTCTGTCAGGCTTGCCCCCGCTGAGAATATTGGCTATCTGTGAAGCAGCTTTGTTCTTTTCGGTAAATACAACAACAGTCATGATATATCTGCACCTGATCAGAATAGTGTGCGATACATTATAACTGACATTACATAACTTTATCCGCTATTGCTAGGATAAAAATATAGGGGCACCAGACCTAAACTAAAAGGCTGGTGGCATAGCTGAGCAGCAGATAGACAGGACTTATATAACCCCCCATCACAAGCAGGTTATTGAATATTATCAGCATTCCCATTATTGCAAGGGTATGTCTGAGGGCATTCCATGCAAAGGTCTGGTCCTGTTCTTTCCCTGCAGAGGAACGTATGATATAAGCATAGCTTCCAAGCAGTGCTATTATAAAGAAGACCTTGAACAGCACGATGCTGTAAAGGCCATTCATGGAAGCGAATGCAGATACGACCGGATTGCCTTCCTGTGCAAGACCGGTCTCTATGGCATATATAGTGGTCAACAGGTCACCTATCACATAGAACAACAGGACGAACCTTATGTCCTTAAGGAACCCGTAAATATCCA
>NZ_JBFXHJ010000166.1:0-4380 GCF_050177135.1 Methanomethylovorans sp. | reverse complement strand
ATGCCACATGTTAGCATGACTCATTATTTAACCTTTCGATTATGTTCGAGATCCAGCAAGTAGCATCTCGACAATTGTCAAAAAACGCTCTAAAGATCGAAAGCGCAGTTAAATAAAACTAAGAGAGCAGATCTCTCTTAGTTTCCAAAGCACTTTTTAATATGTTCTTCAGATGCTGGTTTTGTGAGAAGGCTGACACCTACAGCAAAGAAAATTGAAAGCGGTGTAGCCACCAGTATAGGGTCCACCAATGTCCATGTTCCTGTAAGTAATGTTGCCTGACCGAAGATCGCCTGGCTTATTCCCAGTGCAGTAGCTTCTTTGGCATGTACGAAAGTGAGCCAGAAAAGGCTGCTGAAAGTGCCTACCAGCAGGCTTGCAATCGCTCCTTCTTTTGTCATGCGTTTCCAGAATATGGCTCCTGCGTACATGGGCAGGAAAGCAGCAGCCGTCAAACCAAAGAAAATAGCTGTTGCCCTGGCAATGATACCTATGGGAAGAGTGTAGGCAAGAATGACACTTATGACAATAGTAATGGCAATACCCAGTTTTGTTATGCTTATTGTATGTCCGATCTTTCCACGCATTATGGATTCTCTGTAGAGGTCGTGGCCTATGGCAGTGCCCATATTATGGAATAGTGAACTAAGGGTTGACATGGCTGCTGCCAGAAGTGTCAGCATGAAGAACACTACGAATATGTCAGGCATAGCGCTGTTTATATACTCAGGCATGATCTTGTCGATATTTCCGCCAGCCACATCCATGGACAGCATGCCTTTGGTGTTGATAAAATACACGTTGGACAAAGCTCCTACTACGTATGCGACCCCGACCATCATGAAGATAAAAGGTCCGCCGGAGAGCACTGCTCTTTTGAGCGAGGTGGTATTCTTAACGGTCATGAACCTCACAGCCAGCTGAGGCTGGGCCAATACTCCTACTCCAACTCCAAGAACGATTGTTGAGACCAGGGTCCACCATATAGGGGAACCAAAGGCCGGCATCGAGGTCCAGCCCGTATGTCCCTGCTGTGCCATGGCTTCAGGTACCATAGATGCGAGATTGGTGAGTGCCAGGTGGGCTGAGGTTACCCCCCCCAGATTCACATAGGTGAATACCATGAGGATCGCCATACCTACGAACATAAGAGTTCCCTGCATTGCATCTGTGTACATCACAGCTATGAGGCCACCGGTGATCACGTAAGCTGCGGTTATAATTGTAAGTAAAAGCACAGAGGTGTTGTAATCAATGCCCAGAGCTGTTTCCATGAACCTGGCTCCCCCAATAAGTACACTGCTTGCATAAAGGGGCATAAACAGAGCTATTAAAAGGCCTGAAAACCCCTGGATAAAGCGGGACTGGAACCTTTTACCAATGAGTTCGGGAAAAGTAACGGCTTTCAGGTTCACTCCCATTCTTCTGGTCCTTGAGCCAAATACAACGAATGCGATGAATATCCCGACAAAGATGTTCATGAAGACCAGCCATAATATCCCCATTCCGAAGGCACCGGCATAACCTCCGAATCCGATTATCGCCGAGGTACTGATAAAAGCTGCTCCATAGGACAGTGCCAGCACAAAAGGATTCACTTTCCTGCCTGCCACCATGAAGTCATCGGTGCTTTTGGTCTGTTTGTATCCCATCCAACCTAAATAGAAGGTGATCATGAGATAGATGAGTACAGCAATTCCAAGAACTATACTGCTTGCCATCAGCTTTCCTCCAGGGGATCTTCGTCGTTCCAGTGCATCAGTCCATATATTATGCAGCCCAGAGCACTTAGCACACTGAGCAAATATGCCAGCCATATCTGTGGATCATTGATTCCAAACATCTACATATCTCCTTTTATTATAATGCCATTTGTTAGCATGGCTCATTCTTTAATCTTTCGAAGATTATCGGGACCTTCCAAAGCGGTTTTATTATAATTTAAGTTTTAAAATAAGATTTAGTATTACAAAATGATTAGTTTTTAATACTATAAAGTCGTAAAGACAACCTGCAACAATCTTCCTGAAGGCACATGTTTTTATTATTGGGGTTTTTACCCCACCCCCTCCTATCATTCTTTTTTATTGTTCCCTTTCCTCACTTTTTGTAGCACGGATGTATGACAGTTTGTCTTTTTCCCAGACTTCCACCACATATCCTGCATCCAGAAAGAGCTTTTTCCAGTCTTCCGGATATCTCTGCACATCATGATAGTGATCGACAGGTTCCGCGGCAAAGACTTCTCCACCGGGTTTCAGGACCCTTTTGATATCCTGCAGGGCTCGCGGCACATCGTCAAGGTGGTGCAGCATAAAGAAACACGTTATTGAATCGAAGTATCCCTGCTGGAAAGGCAGCTCGTACGCACTTGCCGCAACGAACTTAGTATTGATCACACCTTCTATCTTTGAGTTGAACCTGCATTGCTCTATGACGCTTTCAAGAAGATCGATACCATGCACCAAAGCATCTGGCTTTGTATTGGCTATCTTTATTGTAAGGGTTCCAACACCACATCCCACGTCAAGTATGTTCTTTCCATGCAGCATGGGGAGAATATCTTTGAAAGCCTGCTTTTTCCTGGCTTCCATATTGCTTTTGGGAAATTTTGCCTCTTCCATACGGTCAAAGGATGTGTAGGGCAAAACGCTGTAGACAGAGGCACCGTTCTCTGCCATTAATCCCCTTACATAATGCATGTTCCCTTCCTGACGGATGTAACTGACAACAGAAGCTCCGACTTGGGCACAGAACCTTCTGTTCAGTTCTTCCCGGCTCTTCGGAAAATTTATTTTCAAAGGGTCGTGGATCACTATATAATGCGAGTGTTCCTCAGTGAACAGATCATCTTCGACACCCGTGATCTCGATCCCGCTTATCGCCTGTTTCCACAGAGGCAGTATCTGCATGTTCTCTGCAGAGGCATGATTGTGAACTTTTCCTATTGCTTCGTGGTCCATGAACATTGGAACTCTGTTTTCGGATAAAAAGATGTTACTTCAGAGGGAAGGACCATGTGGATATGAATTTTTTTGTGAATGACAAGTCTTGATACTTCGTATAGTTGTCAAATTATAGTGAGTTTGTGTATAGGTAAATTATATAAATAAGTATTGATAAAATATGGTCGCCTCAATACTCAGTAACATTTTCACTAGAATCTTGGAGTATTTATGAACTCAAATGATGAAATTGCTAAGAGAATTGAAAATAAAATAGAAAAACCGATGATAACTCTTTCTTTGTTAATTATCCCAGTTTTATTAGTTGAGCTTGGAATTATTACAACTAATCCCGTCTATATGTCCCTCGCTTCAAAGATCGATGATCTGATATGGTTTATTTTTCTTTTAGAATATTTTTTATTAGTAAGTCTATATAGCAATAAGATAGAATATACTAGGAAGAATTGGTTGAATGTTCTAATAATAGTTGTTTCACCACCCGTATTATCACCGCCAGACCTTGCTTCAGTAAGAACATTGAGATTTCTCCGGGCCTTGCGCTTTTTAAGGATATTGATCCCGCTTAAAAGAGGTATTATACCTATGTATGAGATCTTTACCAAAAACTCGTTTCATCACATCTCATTTATCACGGTTCTATTTATCTTGATTTCTGGAATAATATTTGGTCAGATAGAACATGAAGATATATTTGATGGAGTATGGTGGGCAATTACAACAGTAACTACTGTAGGATATGGCGACCTATACCCTCATACTACTTATGGGAGAATTTATGCTATCAGCCTCATGTTGATTGGAATTGCATTTGCCTCCTTATTGACAGCTAACATTGCTTCTTATTTTGTAAGTAAAGATGTGTGTGATGATACTAAAAATACGATCGCTGAAAATGAATTGATACTTCAGAAGTTTGATGAACTAGTACTCAAAATAGATGAACTTGATGAAAAGATAACTAGCATGAAAGAAATATGAGCATTGAATAAGGAGAAATTTTCATGGTATTCATAGCAGTGTACAAAGATAAATGCACAGGCTGCGGTTCATGTGTCAGTACGTGCCAGAACCAGGTACTGGCCATCGAAGATGGATCATGCCAGGTCGTAAGAAAGGAAAATTGCAGGTATTGCATGGATTGTGTGGCTTCGTGTGATTTCGATGCCATTAAGGTGTTCGTCTGAAGAAGGAGCAATTCCTTCACAACAATCAGATTATGGTTGCCCCAATTTCAATGTCTATATAAGCTTTATATGAAAATTTGACAGGAAGCATGCGCCAACTATCTGGATCTCATGCGTCAAAACTTGAAAAGTCGTGGATCAGATGTATTGTGATCTGATATGAGAAAGAGAGAAAGTTGATCTTTTCAGACATGTACAGCATTTTTGTGTTTACGTAATCAGGGGTC
>NZ_JBFXHJ010000165.1:0-4401 GCF_050177135.1 Methanomethylovorans sp. | reverse complement strand
AATACCTTGATGAACGCGGCATAGCCCTGCCAGACTTCAAACTGGAGTTCGGAAGGAAAGATGGACAGATCCTGGTAGCCGACGAGATATCCTGCGATACATGCCGCTTCTGGGACAAGGAAACGGGAAGGTCCATGGATAAGGATATCTTCCGCTTCGACAAAGGAGATCTGACAAAAGCATATGAAGAAATAGCAAAACGCATAGCCCCTGAGATATTCCAGTGAGCCTTCAAAGGGGTTGATATCATGAAAAAATATGATGTTATAGTTGTCGGTGCAGGCGTTACAGGACTGCTTTCAGCTTTAGTGCTTGCAAAGCATGGAAAAAAGGTACTGATACTGGAAAAAAGCAAACAGGTAGGAGGCAACTGCAATAGTTATGTAGTGGATGGGTTCCAGGTGGACACCGGGGCGCATGCCATCACACATCTCATCGAAGGTCCGTTGAAAAGGCTCATGGAGAGCTACTTCGACTACCTGCCCGTATTCGAGGACTACGGAAACTATTTCATCCGCACGGACAAGCGTCTTGTGAAAGTGCCTTCCAATATCAAGGAGTTCGTGACATTCGATGTGTTGCCGAGGATGGACAGGCTGGCACTTAGCCAGGCTGTTACCAAAGCCCTTACATATACAACCTTTGGCATGGACCTCTCCAAGCAATCGGTATATGAATTCCTTCCCAGGAACCTCTCCCAGGATACATATGATTTTGCCGATACTATTTCTTATTTCCTTTCAGGCAAGGATATGAAACACACATCAGCACAGAGGGTACTTGAAGGAAGTGCATTTGTGCGGGATAGCGTAACACCTGAGCAGTTAGAGGAAATCCTGAAAACAGACGAAAAGAATGGTCATGAAGAGAAAGTACTGCAGAACCTGATTCCGTTGAATCTCCATACCTCACTGCAAACCCGCCTGAACAAGGTGTCAAGTCCCCTTACAACCCTGGGCAGGCTTGCCACTAACAAGGTAAGCTATTCCCAGGGATATCCGCGTAAAGGCCTCAAATCACTCCTTAATGCCATACTATATTCCCTGCCCAAGTCAGTAGAGATTATGGTGGAGAATCCTGTGCATAAGATCCTGACAGAGGAGGGAGTAGTAAAAGGCGTGGTGGCAGACGACACATACCTTGCTGACATGGTAATACACACAGGTTTTGCAAAGGATCTGCCATGTCTTGTAGAAGATCTGCCTTCCTCCTATGTCAAAGAACTAGAAGGCATCGTACAAACAAAAAGTCTTACTATCTGGCTTGGGCTGGACACTACAATGGAAGCTTTTAATTACATAGGTTCTGAGATCTGGTTCAGGGACAAGGCCTACTGGGCAATGCCCATCAGCAACTATGACTCATCCCTTGCGCCTGAAGGAAAACAACTGGTAGGTTTTACTTTTGTAATAGACCCGGAAAAGGATGACAGCTCTGAGATCAAAAAGGCCTATGAAACAATATACAACGCCGTTCCCGGCATCGGGGAACATGTAGAAATGAAGCATGAACAGATCATTATCCCTGAAAAAGCTGCAGTTACCATTGATGGGAACTTTGCAGACATCAGGACGCCCATAAAGAATCTGTATGTTGCAGGAACAGACACAGACCGGCGCAGTATGGGCATCACCCGTGCTGCATATTCTGTAATAGAGATGCTGCGTGTACTGAACATAGATAGTAACCTGCACAGGAGAGGAGGCCGGAACTCATCTCCTTAATACCATGGTCCGCAACCTGTCTGCAGCACTCTCGGTACGGTCAGCAATGCGACCTATGTTCTTGGAAAGTTCCAGGAAGAAATAAACACCTCCGCCACCAAGCAATTCTTCCTTCTCGAATATCTGTTTCATAACTTGTTTTTCGATAATGTCCACCTGGTGTTCCATTTCTTCTACCCTGGTAACAAGCTCCAGGGTTTCGTGTACATCCTTCTTCCCAAAAGAAGACTCAAGAAGCTCGCTTAGTGTGTCCACAAGAAGTTCATACATCTCCACTGTTGCCAGGGTCCTGGACATCAGTTCACGGAACCCCTCCTCGAGTTCTTTTGGTACCTGACAATTTCGTAGTGTAAGCCAGTAAGCTGCATCCTGACACTCATCAGAGATCGAATCCTGCGGTTTGAGGAAATTGAGGAGATCATCAGCATGGACCGGCAGCATGATCGTAGATGTGAGTTCCGCCCGTATGGTCTGTTTTATCACATCTGCCTCGTGCTCAAGGATATCGATCTCATTATTTAGGCGTAGCACAGTGGTCGTGTCACATTCAAAGTAAGCAGAAAGTTCCTCGCTTAACTTTCGGACAGCATCTCCTCCTTTAGTGGCATGCATGTGCAGAGGTCTGAAAGGAGATTTTGCAAAGACGCTTAGCACAGAGCGTATATATTCCCTTTTTGTCAAATTCCTATCCCCATAAGTCCTGTGAATATCAGAGCTGAAGTCAACGCTGCCACAGGCACCGTGATTATCCAGGATACTGCTATCTTTCCTATCACACTTAAATCAACCGCTGCAAGACCGCCTGCAAGACCGACACCTATCACAGATCCGACAAGTGTATGAGTGGTTGAGATAGGCAGGGAACTATAACTGTGCAGCACCACAACAGACGCAGTGGCAAACTCTGCACAGAAACCCCTTGTGGGAGTAAGTTCAGTTATCTTGTTACCAATGGTCTGTATCACTTTATAACCCCATGTAGCAAGCCCAAGCACCATCCCGAACCCGCCGATCACCATGATCCACGTGGGTATCTGCACACCATTCATACCCAGCACATTAAGTCCTGCATACAAAGGACCTATTGCATTTGCAACATCATTGGAACCGTGAGCAAATGCCATATAACATGCGGTCATGGTCTGAAGATATACGAACTTCTTTTCAACTGCAAAAGGTTTGTCAGTTTTTTGGAGGATAAAACGAGACACCAGCATGAATAGAATATATGCTACAAGAGCACCCAGCAAAGGGGAAACCAGCCAGCTTGCCACGATCTTGACCAGAACTGACCAATGTATCTCACTGTAAGATATGATCCCATGATAGGCCGATACCAATCCAAAACCAAGAACAGAACCAACTATCGAATGAGTGGTGGAAACAGGAAGATTATAAAAAGTAGCAAGCGTGATCCAGAAACCTGCAGCCAGGATCGCTGCAAGCATACCGATGACCACAAGATGTGGATCGATCATGCTAATATGTTCCACTGGAACAATACCCTTGGCAAGGGTGGAAGTGACACGCTTTCCAAAGAAAACAGCACCTAAGAACTCGAATACCGCCGCGATCAGGATAACCTGCTTAAGGGAAAGGGCACCACTGCCAACTGAAGTTCCCATGGCATTGGCAAGGTCATTTGCCCCTATGTTCCAGGCCATATATAATCCCGCAGCAACGAGAGCTATCACATAGGGATTAAAAATATCCATTTCCATTATCCTCCTATAACTACGTGGACAATTTAGGAAGATATAGATAAATGTAGGTACAATATTCTATATATCACTATATAGCCATATAGACCTAGAAGAAAGAATCAAGAGTCCTCTGGCACTTCAACTCTCTGATAAGACTTGCTTTTGGCCCCCATGCCTCAATGGGAGTTTGAAGCCTTGAGGACATATCCGCCAAAGCTGCACCTATGCTCTCGAACCTCTGCGGAGGATTCTGCAAAGCGTTGCGCGCAGCTTCCCTTACAACCCATACACCCAGAGGTGCCCAGTAATCGGGTGTGATCTCCCTTACCATGAACACCGTCGCCTGTCTACTGATACCGTTGAGGTACTCAAGGGCCCCAAGGCGTGCCGCATAATAACCACCTGCAAGACTGGAATATCCTTTTTTGCCGTCCATGCCCTCACCGTCGGCACCTATCCATGTGGAGTCACCCGACCATACAGCCCTGGGCATCCATATCTCTATTAGTTCATAGGAAAATACTCGGGGGATCAAGAGTATTTCGAAATGGTTACCGAAAGCTCCTCCGCTAAAGAGCATAATATCGCTTATCTGAGGATGATCCCGGACACTATGCAACAGATCCTTGCCCAGCATGTCGTCCACTGCTGTTATGGACCATCTGGTGGGTACCAGCTTGCGCTCTTTTCCGAGCAGTCCAATGGAAAGAAGACGGGTGATGTGGTCCTGAGAGATATTCGAGGAGATAAGCTCTGAAACAGCATCCTTTGCCAGGGCATCGTCATCATATACCAGATAATCGACCTTCTTTGGAACATGCGGGTTCTCAGTGATATCCAGATCCTTTAGATCGCCTGAAGGTCCCATAGGGGTCATTACGCTATCGAACTTCAATCTGTTAGACAGAGGCTTGTTGAACCAAGCTTCAGTATCCACAGGCGTTATAGAAAGGGCCAGTTCCTGAGATTTCAGG
>NZ_JBFXHJ010000164.1:0-4454 GCF_050177135.1 Methanomethylovorans sp. | reverse complement strand
GAACCTATTTTAAAAAATAGTCTATAATAATCTAGATTATTGTTTTTTAAACAAAGGGAATCCAGGGCTTTGGCAAAAAATTAGTAAATGGTGCCATGCGGGTTCCCCTTACACCATCCATTATTATTACCGGGATACCAATAGATGGTCCTTTGTAATCATCAATTTTTTTTTCCCCAAAATGATCATTCCAGGAAATGATATCGATTATTTCTCCTCTATCTCCAACAATAGGTATCAACTCGATTCTTTGCTTCAGGAACAACTCTTTGATATCAGAATCCAAATAATTTCCTTCAACAAGATAGGCAGGCTTTTTATTGAAAATTTCTTCGATGGAATTTTCCAGAGAAATATCTTTCAGTATAGCCCTACGAATATCCCCATCTGTCAAAGAACCAATCAGCTTCCTTTCATCATCAGTGACAAATAGTACTTTCATCGCAGTCTTGTTTAACACCTGAAGAGCGGTTTTTATAGATACACTTTGTCTAATCAGTAAATCCCTATTCATCTCATACCGCCTTGTACCTTAAGTCTTCTTGCCTTATCGATCATTTCCAGTGGGTAGCAATAGGTAAAGAACAGAAAATCAGGAACTCTTTACAATAGTCAGAACCAAATCACTGTTCAATGATGTATTCGTAGCGAACCATGATTTTATCTTGTCCAAATCCTTCAAAACTTATTATTTTCTGGTCTTTTGTTTTATGGTATCCATTATTAAGAACATTCTTAATCGATCCAATATTATCTGAGGCAATCCATCCATCAATTCGTTTCACACTCTTTAATTGTTCAATAGTATAATCCTTGGCAAACTTGATAATAGCTGAACCTATTCCTTTGCCTTTCATTTTACTACTTACACCATGACCTGTTTCCATGATTTCATTATTATCACCTAGTATGTCAATATACAGGTAACCTACTGCGCTTCCATTTTCTTCATCTCTTACTATGAAAAACAAACGATCCTTTCTTTTTAACTGTCTGGAAAACCAATCATATAATTCATTTTTTTCTGGAACTTTCTGATATCCTGTCCAGAGAGTATTTTCTTTTTCACATCGTAATGAAAAATAATCGTCAAAATCAGCAATAGCACATCTACTAAACCTTAGGTTCATATTACAACTCCATCAACATCAAGCTGAATTCAGAGTTGAGAGTTAATATAAATAATACTTAGTTCCGTCTATCATTTACTGGTTTAGTAATAAGCTCACTCTCTGAACTACTTCATCTAAGATATAGAATAACAATAATCAAGGGTTCCTTGTTTTGGATGCAGTTACCATGAATAGTGGTACAAATTCAGGACAGCCACTTCAGTATTCTGCAACTCTATATATAATTATAAAATCCATACTTTGATTTACGACCAAGTTTCCCCGAAGCAACCATATTATTCAGGATAGGACATGGTTCATATAAATCAGCACCAAACGCGCACTTCAACTCGTTCAATATACTGAGTGTGATATCAGTTCCAACATAATCATTAAGCTCACAAGGTCCCATTGGCATATTAGTGCCAGCTTTCATTGCTTCATCAATTACTTCCGGACTTAAATCATACTCTTGCATTATTCGAAAAGCAGCATTCATATACAGGAAAAGAAGACGGTTTACTATATATCCCTGCATCAAAGGCAATTCTATGATTTTTTTGTCGTCTAGCATCCCAAGGAATTCATACACAATAGCTTTGGTAGGCTCTTTATTCTCTTTTAGGAAAGAAATTTCGACAAGCCTCATTTTTGTCGGAGGGTTAAAGAAATGAACTCCGACAAATAGACTGGAATCATATGAGTTCCCAAGGGTTTCAAGGTTCAGACTGGAAGTCGTACAAGCAATTACCTTGCTGATATTTTCTTCTTTAAGCTGTTTGTAAATTCTGACTTTTACTTCATAACTTTCAATAGAACTATCAATAATCAAATCTACTTCAGACAAATCTGTGAGAATTTCAGTAAAATGAATTCTGGATTTTATCAAATCCATTTGATTCATACCAATCTTCTCATATTTTATTTTCTTGTCCAGGTTTGAAGAAAATTTAGATTTCTTTTCCTCAATTGATCTCCAATTATATGCAACAATCTGGAATCCCTTGTCACTAAGGTACTCGACCATCTTTATCCCGATAGTACCTAAACCGATAATTCCTACCTTCATAAGACCTCCAATAGTTTCTAATTACCAATTTAGTTATTGGAAACTGTTAACCAAAGGATCGAGCCTTATTATTATAGAATACCTCATTCAACTTACCGTTTCAGAGTACTTCTCTATGCTTAGTAGAAATACCAGAAACAGCAAAAAACAAATCCTATATGCTTATTACGTCATCAACTTCAAGTCTCTTTACAGCTATACGACCGATCACATAATCCCATAATTCGGCTGGTATTCCGGTACCACCGGTTCGCTTGGTTGTTATATTATTTTCAGCATACAATTCACCAATCTCTATCACCCTGGATGCAACAATGGAACGTCTAACCATAGCCTTGATGGAAATCTCACTATCTGTTGGAATTTTCCTGCCTGTCCCCAACGCCTTTTCAATAGACCTTATTGAGGCTACCAGGTTATTCATCTCAATGGGACTCATACTCGCGATATGATCAGGACCAATCATGCTTCTATCCAGCGTAAAATGCTTTTCAATGATTTCTGCTCCCAGAGCAACTGCCCCAACTGCAACTTCGATACCTCGTGTATGATCCGAGTAACCAATCCTCGCTCCAAAGGCTTGTCGCAATGTAATCATGGCTCGTAAATTTACTTGATCAATAGGGCATGGATAGTTGGTGGTACAATGCAATAGAGTTATTTCTCCTGCCCCTGAACTCTTAAGTTCCATCATAGCTTTTTCTATCTCACCTAAAGTGCTCATTCCTGTAGAAAGGATGATTGGCTTCTTTTTCAAACCAATTATTCTCAGGAAAGGGATGTTAGTTGCTTCACCAGATCCAATTTTTATTACTGATACTCCAAGATCATCTACAAGAAAATCCAGGCTATCAACATCATCCGGAGTTGACAGAAAATCAAGACCAATCGAATCACAGTGCTTTTTTATCTCACGGAAATCTTCAAATCCCAATTCAAGTTCTTTTACCATCTCAAACTGTGTTTTTATTTGTCCAACATTCCTTGCTTGATAATCGGCCATTCCAGCACTCTTTGTAAGTATTTTTTCAGTCTTGAAAGTCTGGAACTTTATGGCATCAACTCCTGTTTCCTTCGCGGCATCACACAGTTCATGTGCCAACTTAACATTGCCATTATGATTTACACCTGCCTCTGCAATTATATATACACCCATTAATTCCTCGCTTACATCCGGTATTTCAGCAAATACTTACCATACAGACCGACTTTTTCTGGAAATTTCTTCTCCCATTCCATTCCAAGTATTTTATATTTTTCTGCATTTAAGACAACTTTACCTATGGAAAACCACCTGTTATTTGGAGAAAACCTTTGCTTGAACGCAAGCAGACTGTTTTTTTCTTGTGAATCAGTCCCTCCCCCTAAATGCATAACCTCTACTCCTCTTCGTTTCAACTCCAAAGCACCTCGATAAACCAGAAAATTATTCGCACTTAATAGTCGAGCATCGGGTGTAGATCCCGACAGATGGTAATGGCCCCATGGTATTTGATATAAGAATATTGCGGCTGCAATTATAGTCCCCTTGCTTCGAACCATCCCAATGAACGAATTCCCCATTAGTTCCGTTTTAATTCCATTGTAATAGTCAGGACCAAACAGATATCCAGTAGCCGCACCTAATCGCTTCATTGTTGATTCATAAATATTGATAAAATTATTCAGTTCTGAAAAATCATCATCAACAGTGAACTCAAGACCAGCCATTTCTGCTTTACGGATAGCATTCCTGTTTTTTGAATGTACTTGTGCTTCCCAAATCTCATTCTCATTTGGCCGGAGATCGATAATTACAGTTTTTCTGTCTTTAACAGAAGGTAGTAGCACCTTCGCAGAATCTTCATTCCCCAAAAGCGGATGGTAACGTATTAATCCGCAAACTATGTTTTGCATGCGCATCTCATCAAGCAGTATTGATAACGCTTTTTTCCAGAACTCAGGATCATTATTTGTGGCTATTGGACCACCATATCCATAAGGAGTTTCAAAATCATAGAATCCGGTCATGCCTGGTATCTCACCAAGCATGATGGGCATGAGTAACCTGTCTTGACCTATCTTCACACTAAAAGCAGCAGCTTTCCTTTGCTCTGAATTATAAAGTCTACAATACTCTTCAGTAAAATAGATATCTTTATGGAAGGGTTGAACTCGTTTAAGTTCTTCATTCCAATTTTCAAGCAACATACTTAGAATTCCTGACGTGCAATCTTCCCAGTGCATCCAGTATCCGTTGCATATCACATTGATCATACCGTTGGTCAATTACA
>NZ_JBFXHJ010000163.1:0-4455 GCF_050177135.1 Methanomethylovorans sp. | reverse complement strand
TAACTGTGCCAGTAAAAGCAGGGATTCCAGAGCCTGCTTTAGCTGCCCCTGCCTGGCGTACATGCTGACCTTGGCCTCATATTCGTCCATCTTAAGTTTAAGAGGGGAATTGGCCGTAAGTCCGAATTGCTGTAGAGCTGCGTTAGCTTCTATCAATTCCACAAGCGGGTTCTGTGTATGACCGATATCGTTCAGGAACTGGCTTGGCTTTGAAGCATTCGAGTTCTCCAGATACTTTTCAGGGAAGACCAGATACAACTTCTCTTTTGCCCGGGTCATGGCAACATAAGCAAGCCTTCTTTCCTCTTCCAGATGCAGCACTTTCTCTTCTACACCCCGTTGCACTCCTTTTGCGATCTTCAACGGTACAGTAAATGTTTTCTTCTGGTGCTGCAGAGGTAAATGCCGGGCAGCCATATCACATACGAAAACCGCCTTTGCCTCTTTACCTTTGGACTGATGGATGGTCATTATCTTTACAGTGTTCTCGTTTCCTGCTTCTCCATCCTCGATATCCATGTCAAAGACCAGTACCATGTGTTCCATGACTTCCTCGAACTCTGAACCCCCGCCGATCAGTTCTAGGTCTTCGACCATGCTTACGAGAGCGTTCAATACTTCGATGTTCTTTCTTGAAATTCTGGTATCTTCCTGTAGCACAGAGCGATACAGGTCTGTCTTTTCCATAAGCAGATGCTTCAGGGTATCAGAAGGCAGATGGTTCTTCTTGTGGTCGATGAGTTCCTGCATTCTATCTATTACAGAAGCGACAAGATCTCTCTGATCAATGTCAATATCATCGAGATGGTTCAGGAGAACCGTGTAAATACCATCTCCTTGCGCACCGTTATTCCTGACAAGTTTTCTTGCCATGATATTGACCTTCTGCAGGTTGTGCTCTTTTACACCTTCCCTGGAAAAGACCTTTGCAAAGGAAATACCATTATTAAATGGGTCAGATACTATTCTCATATATGCAAGGGCTTCCTGCACAATTGGGAAATAGGTAAGCTGTAGCCTGCCCACATCCTCTGTCGGTATCATCTGCAGCCTCAGAGCTTCACTGAACTTCCTGCCATCATCCCGTTTACGCGTAAGGATGTAGATGTCCCTGGGCTCAATACCTTCTTTTTCCACAAGCCTTTTTACTTCGCCTGCAACCCACTCTGCTTCACTTTCGTCATCAGGGGCTTTAACAACCTTTATCAGTTCACCGGCACCATTGCCGGAAACAAGGTTCTTTTGTTCTCTTTCCGGATTTATCTCGATGAGCTGCTGAGAAATGTTCACTATCTGTTCAGTAGACCTGTAATTCACATCCAGGGTAACCTTCTCGAGTGAAGGATAGAAAGTTTTTAACTGGTTGATATTTGAGAGGTATGCACCTCTGAACCTGTAGATACACTGGTCATCGTCTGCCACACAGGTGAGATTTCCCCCTTCAGCCATCAGATGGATAAGATGCAGCTGCGCATAGTTAGTATCCTGGAACTCATCTACCAGGATGTGATCATAACGGCTTCCAACTTTGTTCCTTACAAAATGGTTGCTCTCCAGCAGATCACAGGCAAGATGAATCATGTCATCATAATCGATGAAATTGTTATCCCATTTGTATTGCTGATAATGATAGTAGAATTTTGCAAGATCTCCGAGTTTAAGCAGTTGATCTTTTTCGTCGTCTGTAAGAGTAGCGCCGGATGTAAGAGAAGTGGAAACGTATGTTTCAAGTTCTTCAGGAAGGATCAGATGATCATGGAACTGTGAAACACCTTCAAGAAGGCTTGTGATAAGGTCTGTGGGTTTGGAAGGAAGGGTAATATGGTCAAATCCAAAAAGATCGATGTTCTTAATACCCCATACATGAGAATGTTCTTTTGAAATGAGCCTGGTTCCCCTGTTGATGCCCAGGTCCAGAGAGAACTCCCGAATAAGATCGTTACAGAAAGAATGGAATGTAGAAACTGTAATACCGGTACCAACGCCAATGTGCTTTTCGATCCTATCCTGCATCTCTCCGGCAGCTTTTTCGGAAAACGTAAGAGCAAGGATCCTGTCCGGAGAGATCCCGTCCTTGATGAGTTTCAGTACTTTCTGTGTTATTGTCAAGGTTTTCCCGGATCCGGGACCTGCAAGGATGAGCAGGGGTCCGGAAGTATAGGATACTGCTTTTGATTGACCGGCATTCAATTTACTCATCAATATTTCTCCTTTAGAAACTCACGCAGCTATAGAAACATCAATATTGCCCTTTATTAGTTCGTATGCTAGCAAAAAAGAGTAATTGTTCCTTTGTTTTTAAGTAATTTTCCAGTTTGTTACACATCCTGACTACCATTATACATCAGTTTAAAAATATAATAATCTTACTCTTTTCTATTGGAATTCAAATGTAGTTTTATCATCTGCTACTATCGGAACAGATGGAAACAGATATTATTCCCGGGTCACTGCAATGTTACGGTCCACAGAGGTTCTATAGACAGTGACCCGGTAGCATCGAACTCTTTTCGTTTAGAGTTGATACTTTTATCCACCACCAGCACCCATCACAGTTAGATATAAGCTACCAAACTGTGAATATTTACTATATACAATATATGACCAATATATAACTTTTGATGCAATGCACTTATTGTAATTGATCAAATATGAGTGATCACTTGAATTGTCCATACAAATATATAGCATATAGAATATTATTCATCTAATGACAAATTTTACGCTTATTACCACATTGTATACTCTTGAACCCGTACTGATCTGTGTTACAAGGCTTTCTCCCTCCAAAATCATCATATTGACAGAAGAAGACACAGCCGAAAAAAAAATGCAGGCTGAACAGTTGCTGGAAGCTACGTTTGGCAAGGTCATAGAGATAAAAAAGGCAGTTACTTCTCTTTATGATCCTGTAAGAGTTGCTCAAGATGTAGCAGCTTTGATCGAAAAGGAACATGCTTTGGGAAGAAAAGTGCTGATAAACGTATCAGGAGGCAGAAAGCCCCAGGCATTTGGCGCTCTGTTCGGTGCCTATGCACGCAGTGATATGGTATCACGGATAGTGTATGTGACAGAAGAAGATAACTTCATCATTGATTTCCCTGTACTGAGCTTCAATATCTCACCAACAAAGAAACTTATCCTGGAGCTTATAATGAATGGCACAGCTGCAGTAGAGGCTATTGCTGTCAAAGCAGGTATCTCCAAGGGCATGGCCTATAATCACCTAAGGGAATTGAGATCCATGGGATACATCACAGATGAGGGAGGGTACAAAATAACAGATTCTGGCAGGCTTGCAGTGATATAAGTATCGTTAGGGTGCAATTGTTTTATGGATACTGCTGTTTGCAGGGTTCCATTTGGACCTTGAGTATCAAAGACCCACAAACCCAAAAACTAAAAAAAAAGTTGGGCCCACAAGGGCCCAGAACAGCAAATTCATGCTTCAATGACCTTAATGCTGAAGGTAAGGGCCTGTCCGGCAAGAGGATGATTCACGTCTATAGTGATCGTTTCATCGGTGATCTCAGTTATCATTGCAGGCATTTCCTGGCCATCAGCATTGCCTAGCATGATTATCATGCCGACCTCTATCTCCGTGTCACACTGAAGGGCCGACCTTGGGAATGACTGTGTGAGGTTCGGGTCGTGTTCACCATAGGCTTCACTGGCTTCTATCCTGAAGGTTTTCTCCTCTCCCACTTCCATACCTCTTACGGCATCTTCGAAACCCCGTATGACCTGCTGTGCCCCCACAGTGAATTCAAGAGGCTCACCATGGTCTTCAGAACTATCAAAAACAGTACCGTCATCCAGTGTGCCGGTATAATCTATCTTTATGGTATCTCCATCTTTTATTGCCAAAAATATCAACTCTGTTAATACAAAACAAGTAAATACTCATTTTGTGCAAAGGAGGGATCGACATTACTTAGGCTTTTTGGTAATATTTACCGGAATTTGGTTCATATACAGAAGAAGCTTGCAAAAAACCCCGTTATTTGAAAATGGCCTGATATAGAATGAATAAATGATCGATTAAAAAAGAGGTTCATCGAAATCCTCTTTGATCTATTAGAATTCTTTCTGTTATTGTTTTGAGACCTATTTATTTCTTAATGCAACTCATTTTTAACGCAAAGTCGCAAGGACGCAAAGCGTGTTATTTTCACCTTTGCGCCTTAGCGCCCTTGCGTTAATAAAAGATTGTATAGATCGATCAAAAAAGAGGTATATCGAAATCCTCGGAAATATCAAATAGCTCCCTTCAATGGTAATTTTTCAGAGACTTTTCAATATCTCTCCGTATTTTTCTAGACGCTGTTGACCTATTTCTTTTGACTGGCTGTTCACAGCGAACATAATGTACGAAGGTAATACTTCAAGACCAGTGTACTCAAAAATACAATGAGTGATGTATCTTAACAGTGTATGGATGTCCCCGTGGGCCCC
>NZ_JBFXHJ010000162.1:0-4467 GCF_050177135.1 Methanomethylovorans sp. | reverse complement strand
ATCTTGATCGCCACCACCACGAAGGGGGTCTTGAAACGTTTCAGGATCTGCAGGCTCTCTATGGTCTGCGGCTTGAAACCTTCATTGATATCGACCACCACGATAGCAAGATCTGCAAGCGCTCCCCCGCGACTTCGCAGGGATGTGAACGCATGATGACCGGGAGTATCAATGAACAACAGGCCAGGTACGACAAACCTTTCCCTTAAGGAGGGATTGCCGCATTTCTCGACAATTACATCAATAGGCACTTCAGTAGCACCTATATGCTGGGTAATTGCACCTGCCTCACCGGCAGCCACTGAACTTCCTCTGATCTTATCAAGCAGGGTAGTCTTCCCGTGGTCTACGTGCCCCATCACAGATACTATTGGAGTTCGCAAATTCTTCCTGTCTACCATGAGAAAACCCTTCTTTTATTACTTTTTCTTTGGGATATGTAGAAACATAAGGAACGGGTTGCTCCATTCCCGATACCAGAATAGTCAAGAGGACCAGGAATGGCTAACACCGATCAGATCCCTTTACTCGTACAGCCACGCCTCATCTATCTTCTTATACGCTGTGATCTCGTTAGCCTTGAAGTGAATGGAGATCTCACGCTTTGCAGCTTCGGGTGAATCGGAAGCATGTACTATGTTCCTTCCGGTCTCTAATGCAAGATCACCACGAATAGTGCCAGGCAATGCGTTCACCGGATTGGTGGCGCCATTGATGGCCCTCATGATCGCAATGGAGTTATTACCTTCAATGACCATGGAAACAGATGGGCCGGAAGTAACATATTCTATAAGGGAATTGAAAAAAGGCTTTTCAGAATGCTCCTTATAATGTGCTTTTGCACTGTTCTTATCCATAACGTTCATACGCATGGCTGCTATCTTGAGCCCTTTTCTCTCTATCCTTGAGAGGATCTCTCCTATTAACCCTCTTTGCACAGCGTCCGGCTTTATCATCACATAAGTCTGTTCCATTTTGACACCAACTCAGGCTTTCTTGAGGTAGATCCTGCCCTGTTCTGTCCAGACAGTACGCCTGGGCAGCCTTCCAAGCATAAAGTTGTTCTCGCACTTGGATGAACAGAAATAATATGTAGATCCATCTTTCTTCGCGAACAATTTCCCTGTACCTGGCTCGAGCAACTCACCGCAGAAAGAACACTTTCTCTGTTCCATTCATATCACCTTGTAGTGAGCTTCTTGGCTTCTCGTGAGGTCTCCATGAGCATGAAGACATCCCCTATCCTTACGGGCCCGACACTGTTGCGGGTAATTATGCGGCCCTTATCGCGGCCTTCCAGGACCCTGCACTGGATCTGGCTGGCTTCACCATGCATACCGGTATTTCCGATAACATCGATGACCTCTGCCGCATATCCTGTATCATCATCTGCCATTGTCTATACCTCCAAAGGATTTATTTCAGAGCGTTGACCTTCTGGACAATGTCTTCAATAAGTTCTCCACCCTTTCCGGCATCTACTATAGCCACTGCTGCACAGTTGACACCGATTCCACAGGCTGCCCCTAATTCCTTCTGCTGTTTTACAAATATATATGGAGCATTCTTTTCTTCGCACAGTACAGGAATGTGAGCAATGATCTCAGCAGGCTGAATGTCCTCTGCGATAACTGCAAGCTTTACAATGCCTCTTTCAATTGCTTTTGTAACTTCGTTAGTGCCTTTCTTGAGTTTGCCGGTGTCTCTTGCGAGTTCAACGCTCTCGAGGGCTTTGTCAGCTAGCTCTACTGGAATATCGAATTTTTTTGCCATATTATTTATCTCCTTCAAAACCATGAATATATTTCATAGTCTTTCATCATTCATTGTAGCTCCGGAATGAATCTGGACCGGAACATATCTGGCTTAATGATCATCAACTGCCCGTGTTGGTTGCCACATAAAGTAAACTACATTGCAACTTACATCAAGCGTTGGCTATCAATCGCTGCATTTATTTATATACCTTGCGGCAAAATGCTAACGTAGCCTGCGCAGAAGGGTTTACGAGAACAAAAGTCTTTCCGTTGGAAAAGGAAAAAGAGCCTTAAGAGTAAGGCTCGAACGCAAGGTTAAAAAGGTTAGATTCATTCGCTTTCACTACAACTTTAGTGATATTGTTGTCTTTTACAATATCATATTCAAGCCCACGGTTTGAACTGTTCTCTGCAAGAGAACTGAGTTTTGTCAGAACGCTTTGATTGAGGTTCAGATAAAGAATGGTCCGTGCATAGGTTTTATTTTCCAGGGCCCTGAACTCCATGTAGTATTGGTCAGCGGTCAGTTCATTGTCGGAGCTTACCATCTGTATCTCTGCTCCGGGCTCGGTGTTACTGAGCAGATAATCGAAGTCTTTTGAACTTCCAGCAGTGCCGGAGATCACATCTATTACTTCCTTGAGCCTTTTTTCAGTACCCAATAACATAGGAGATCCAAGCACATTGGAATAATTATTGCCCCTTGACAGGAAATAATACCCATTATATGGTTCTGTTGATCGCATATACTGGAAGTTGACAACTTCCGGACTGATCGTATGCATCTCAAAGACGGCATCAGAATCTTCCGCAATATTATTGTCAATAGCAGTGAACTGTTTAGTTACCCATACATTATATAGGGCTGACATTTGAGTTGCATTTGGCTCAAACATTTGCAACTGACTCGTGTAAACCTTTGTAAAGTCCACATATTGAGCAGCTGTAATACCTTCAGGACTCATCGCCAGTCCGTCTGCAATGGAATTAAGCTCATGGCTCACTTTATTCCCAGGCATGGTCCCTATACCAGGAGCGTCACTGGCTGAATCTGGTTGATTATTGTTATTATTCGATGAACCGCTAAAGAACAGGGGAAGAATGGATCCCACCATGATCACTGCGAGAAAAATACCAATAGCACTCTTTTTATCCATTTATTATCCTCTCGGCGTTATCCTATGACATAGGATGATAAAAACCTTTACATAACAATTTTGGTAATAAAAATCTCAAAAATGGATGCGGCAATTCCCTGATGACCGCATCCTACATAGGTTTGCCTCAGATGGCCTTTTCACCTATTTTGGCAATGGTCTCATCGATGCTTGCCTTAAGCTCATCTGGTATTCCCTGAATGCCCACATCAAGGAATCCTCTGACTATCATTCCAACAGCTTCTTCTTCCGTAAGGCCGCGGGCCATAAGGTATTCTATTTGCTCCCTGGCGATCCTGCCGACAGCGGCTTCATGGGAGAGCTCTATATCCTCAACATTTGCTTCGAGGATGGGGATGGCCCTCTGAGTACCTTCACTGGAGAGTACAAGACCATGACATTCCAGATGACCTTTTGCCCCATCGGCATTACCTATCATCTCACCTCTTGCAATGACCTTACCACCTGTGGTGATCGTCCTTGAGATAATTTCTGCTTTTGTATCTGGAGCATCAAATATTACTCTGCTTCCCAAATCCAGTTCGGATCCGGGATGAGCTACTCCTATGCTGTTCAGCCTTGTAAATGCGCCTTTTCCTTCAAGCCGGACAGTCGGATACATCTGAATAGATCTCACTGCTTTCAGGGTAATGTAATTGTTGATATAGGTGCCACCTTCTTCAACATGGACCACAGTTCGGGGCCTGACACCTATCTGTTCAGCCCAGTTATGTATCATAGTAAAGTTAAGGGTAGCTCCCTTTTTCACATACATTTCTGAAATTCCCAGGTGTAATCCCTTTTCTACTCCCTTCTTAGTGGAGCATCCTGTGATCACATCAAGTTGTGCACCCTCCTCTACTACTATGAGATTGTGCACTGTCTGGGAAACATCCTTTGACCCTATGAGCAGGCATGTCTGCACAGGCATTTTGGATTTCTTTCCTGCAGGAGCACGGATAAAATAGCCATCTGCGTTCTGCAAGTAGGTCATCGCAGTATATTTATCTGCATCGGGTTTTACAAGTTTCCAGGAATAATCCTTCACCCAGTCGTATTTCTTAATAGCGTCCTGTAGGGACATGAGCTCAACTTCATCGTCCTGTTTAACAGATGCATGCGAAACTGCATTGTCGAGCATGATGAAAGTACCGCTGCGGTTTTCCTCATTGGGTACAACTCCTACATTCAGAAGTGTATTCTGATCATCGGAACTCAGCTTGGTCAGATCCTCTGTGACCTTTTCTTCCCTGCTGGCTATCTCGTAATCTTCCAGGTTGAAATCCTCACCATAGGCAGCACTCTTCTTAAGTGCATCTTCTGCCTTTTTCTTCAGAGATAGTTCATCTTGCATTTGACACACTCCTCATACCCCTGTGACTTAATATCTTCCAGCATCTCGTGCGGGTTACCGGAACACATCACTCTGACATTGCATAGTATAAACCCTCTATCTGCTTCCACATAATCCAGCACTTGTCCGGTATGGGTGATGATAAGGGCTGTTTTGCCATGTTTACTTCTTTCTCCTGCACATTTACCTTTACCACCCA
>NZ_JBFXHJ010000161.1:2891-4515 GCF_050177135.1 Methanomethylovorans sp. | reverse complement strand
CAAGCGTTCCCACAAGATCCTCGATGCCCTGAGCATTATAATAAGGCTCAAGATGGTAATACCGGGATAAAAGATCATCTATATATCGTGTAGTTTTTAAAAGATATGTAGCACAGTCGTATGAAACGACGATATCCTGAACTTTAAGACATACCACCTGATCCCCGCTGGTGAGAGGCTTTCCATAAATGTCTTCGGAATAACCTATTTCCAGCAGTTTTTCCACTTGTATGCCAAGCTCATCGGCTCTTATATGTGTAAGAGGTATATCCGACATGTCATACCGTACGGTACCGTCCTTGAAGGTATACAGTTCATGCTTGGCACGCAAAATGCCTTTTTCAAGTGGTTCAGGGGTCATGTTGCGTGACATCATCCTTTTGACACCTTTGATGGCATCCAGGTTCGATTCACGTTCACCCAGCTTCTCAAAGGCCCGCTGATATACTTTCTTGAAATCAAGGCTCTGCATGCGGGCACATGTAGTGTTCACACCGCATTTGGGGCACGTTTCCTTGTTGATCGAAAGGCCACATCTCGGACAGGATAGCTTAGGAATGGTGAATTCTCCACATTCACATCTGAACTCGTAGGATCCCATTCCACATGCAGGACATATCCGTGAGCCGATCTCCACTTTAATAAGCCCGACTTTGCCATTTACAGATTCTTTGTAACTGGCAGCGTCTTCAAGTTTGCGGGTATTTCCACCCGTTTCACCTATAGGGAACAGTGCATGAGGTGCAGGTGACATCATTCTTCGATCTGATTTTTCAGGTCTTCCCATGCGTGCTCCTATCCTTGAAGGGGCACGCGCCCTTACGAGCAGTCCACTGACCTTGTTGACTGCGTCAAGACCGGTTTCTGCATCAATATCTGTCCAATTTCTGTGAAGGTCCGTTCCTATGCCCAGACATCTGAGCAGCGGAAGAGGCTGCAAGATCAATATAGTGTCGTCAGATACTTTATGCAACACCAACATGTTTTCAAGCAGTATCTTGATACCGCTATCAGCACTTAATTTCCGAGGCAACGATAATACCGAGTGCTTTTCATCCAAAGACCCGTGTTCTTCGATGAACTCTGCCAGCCTTATAAGATCATTTGTCGTTATATCATGCCACAGATAAGTAAAATCCGGATGAAGAGGAACATTATGCTTCTCACATATCTCCAGGGCAAGTTCCTGGGAAGGATGCTTAAGTTCAGGCTTAGCTGACCCATCTTCACCGGTGGCAAAAGAGTATTCCTGTATCCACCATTCAAAGCAATATGATGAAGGAACCAATACATGATTGTTCTCAAGAAAGTCACCATAATTGATCAGGATCTCCCCGATATCGATGATATATCCAACTTCCGGGTGCAGCCTACGAGCTTCCTCTGCATCATCGATCCTGACAACATCACCGCACCTTAGCCTTACTGTAGGGCCTTCTATGGAATCCACAGGAGCCATGCCTGCAGCTTTACCAGGCCTTTCCACTTTAAGCTGAGTGCCCGGAGCAATGAAATCATCCAGGATCACCATGCTGGCCGGATTGATGCCAGCTGCGGCAAAAGAAGTATTACGTGACCTGCCATACCTTAGCCTGAACCCTCCGGGCCTTGAAGGATGGGAGAA
>NZ_JBFXHJ010000161.1:0-2791 GCF_050177135.1 Methanomethylovorans sp. | reverse complement strand
CCTTCTGTAAGCATTGCCATAGATACACGGATAGCAGCTTCTATGGCTTTTTTCCGGTCATCGAATTTTCCGACAGTACCCACAGCCACATCCCTGCCAAGGGCAAGGGCAGCTTCCTCACGGGACATGGTTGTTTCAAGTTCCCTGATATGTTGAGCTACGCCTTGTACACCGATAAGGTTCTCTACCCGGTCAGCCAGATCTTTGGCAAGCGGTATCTCTACAAAGGGTTTTGGATCACGACCCCTTTTTCTGGCTTCGTTGGCTATGTCCATCTCTTGTTTCAGCCTTGCATCAAGCCAGCGGAAGTACTCCCACATAGAGTCGCTTGCAATTATCTCTCCCATTCTGGAAAACCTCAAATTGTGCATGTAAAGAAAATAACGAGGATAGTTTACAGCAATACTCTTAATCACACCACGATATAAAAAGCAATCTGTAGCTGAATATATTCTGTATATTTCTGAAAAGGTTCTAAATTGTTCTTTATAAGACGAACAAGGTTATATAGCATAAAAATAAAAATAAGATATAGGAAAAACTCCTATTCTAAGAACAAAAAAAGAGGTTTGGTATGAAGAAGACCTTATGCATGTTAATTATCCTGTTGTTCATCACAATGAATACTGCCAGTGCAGAACTTTTCAATGACCTGGATAGAGCTGTTACGGAGTACAATGCGTACTACGAAGAACTTCCAAGTTCCATACAAATACTCCTAGGCAACGAAGAGATCCTGGCAGGCATTCTGATGAACGATGGAAGTGAGCTGAATGTATGGCTGGTCACAGAAAACGGTAGAGTGGCCGAATTTGAAAAGGTCGGGGATGTAGAGGATTACGATCCTACTGTAATAATAGCCACTGATGAAGCTACGGTCCGAAGCCTTATAAATACAACAGATCCACTTTCTGTTTATGAAGAAGCCCGTTCGAACGGAACCCTTACCATTGATCCTGTAGGCATTGTTAGCAGTGCCAAATTCTTAGTTGCGGATTTGGCATTCAAACTTTTTAAGACGGCTGGTATTATCTGAAGATCTGATCTTACTTTTTGCCCATACAGTCACTTCAAATTCTTCAGTGAACGACGGGCCATGAAGTTAGATGACATCGTATAGAGGAAAATGATGATCCCTGTCCAAAGTAACGGTGTCCCTACAGTGTCTTTTCCCAGATATGATAACGCCAGGCCAAGGGACAGGATAATGACATTTATCCTGGAAAGCTGCTTATTTGTTTTCAGTATCGCAATGTATCGCTGTTTTGCCTTTAATTGGTCCTTTTTATATCCCTTCATAAATACACCTATACTTTGATTATCATTTCCGAGGCTTTCCTTAGCCTGTTCATCACAGCCGCACCTACGCCTTCTTGAGTGAAAGAGCCGTCTGCAAGTATGATGTTAACTCCCTTCTCATCCAAAGAACGCAAACCTAGGAATAGGTTTCTGGCTACTTCTTCAGGTTCATCTTTTCTTCCAAGATAGACCATATCGTTCGTCAGGGAAAAAAGATCACTGCTCGTGACAAGCAAGCCCACTCTTGCTCCCCTGCACGTAAAATCTGCATACATTTCACGGATCTTATTTAAAACAAGATCATGCGATCCTTCCAGAAGCAGCAAGGTAGCACTGGGAGAATAATGAGTATATTTCATACCAGGTGACCTTACAATACCCTCTGCTTCTGTCACATGGTCGCTGTAGCCGATCTCTGCTTCTCCTATAACCTCTTCGATTTGTGTTGCGGATATATAGCCAGGTCTTAAAACAGCAGGTTTTTCTCCGCTCATATCGATAACTGTGGATTCCACTCCTATACATGTATTTCCTGCATCTATCACTGCATCGATCTTTCCTTCCAGGTCATGGAGCACATGGAACGCAGTGGTCGGACTTGGCCTGCCTGAAATGTTAGCACTGGGTGCAGCAAGGGGTTTACCGGATAAGCGTATCAGTTCCTGTGCTATTATATCAGCAGGCATCCTTACAGCAACCGTGTTCAGCCCGCCTGTGGTGATATCTGGAACAATACGAGTCCTTTTGAGGATAAGTGTCAGTGGTCCTGGCCAGAAGGTCTCGATAAGAGATAAAGCCTTGGGAGGGATCTCTGACACCAATTGCTCTAATTGCTCTGCAGATGCCACATGCACGATAAGCGGATTGTCCGCAGGGCGACCTTTTGCGTGGAATATCCTGTTAACAGCTATTGGATCAAGCGCATTGGCTGCCAGTCCATATACGGTTTCCGTAGGGATGGCAACAGTGCCGCCTCTCTGAATAATTTCTGCACACTCCCTGATAACTTCTGATAAGTTAGTTGGAGTTACTTTGAATACTTTTGTCCGTGTGCTCATTGCTCATCATATTAAATGCCATTGTTCAAGGCAGTTTGTAGTTCTGCATGGCTCTTTCCGTATTCTTCCAGAGATATACCCGCAAGCTTTGCATCAATAGCCTGTCGGCAGGCTTTTGCGCCAGCAGAGGTGCCCATTGGATGTGAATGTATACCACTGCTGCAGTCTATAATAACATCTTTGCCGAAGATATTCATAAGTTCTGGTATCGATGAAACTCCGGATCCAGCTGAAGCAACAGGGAACATGGCCTTTATCCCATCCCAGTTCTGAGGAAGGATATGCATTTTTTCATTTCCTTTTGATTTGTCCATTATGCAGCAATCATACAGTGCCATTAATTCTTTTGTATTTTCATGAAACCTGTTATCAATAGTACCGATGTGCAGCTGATCAAGTCCTACAAGACGCGCAAGCTTTGTCATAAGATACAG
>NZ_JBFXHJ010000160.1:0-4581 GCF_050177135.1 Methanomethylovorans sp. | reverse complement strand
AGACTGGAATATCCTTTTTTGCCGTCCATACCCTCACTGTCGGCACCTATCCATGTGGAATCACCCGACCATACAGCCCTGGGCATCCATATCTCTATTAGTTCATAGGAAAATACCCGGGGGATCAAGAGTATTTCGAAATGGTTACCGAAAGCTCCTCCGCTAAAGAGCATAATATCGCTTATCTGAGGATGATCCCGGACACTGTGCAACATATCCTTGCCCAGCATATCGTCAACTGCTGTTATGGACCATCTGGTGGGTACCAGCTTGCGCTCTTTTCCGAGCAGTCCAATGGAAAGAAGACGGGTGATGTGATCCTGAGAGATATTCGAGGAGATAAGCTCTGAAACAGCATCCTTTGCCAGTGCATCATCATCATATACCAGATAATCGACCTTCTTTGGAACATTCGGGTTATCAGTGATGTCCAGATCCTTTAGATCACCTGAAGGTCCCATGGGGGTCATTACGCTATCGAACTTCAACCTGTTAGACAGAGGCTTGTTGAACCAAGCTTCAGTATCCACAGGCGTTATAGAAAGGGCCAGTTCCTGAGATTTCAGGAGTAAAGGGTCTTTGGGATCTGCGGCATCCTTAACGTGCATGCGTGCACCTGCCCGCACAAGCCTGGAACGTGCTGCAATGATATCTCCAATGCCCATACTGAGCAGTTGTTTTGGGTCTTCAAGTATGGAAGACTCATCTCCACCCATACCAGGAGGGACCATGGGACCCGACATCACTGAAGGATAATCATGCCTGCCAATGAAAACTGCCGGAGGAGAGGCTCCAAATATGGAAGTTGCTCCTTTACTGGTTATTACAGATGACTCTATGGACTTGAACTTTTCAAGAATGGGGCATACAGGACGTCCACAGAATCCTCTTCCCTTGCATTGTACACATTGATTATGGCTCAACTTTGCTCTTTATCCCCACATAGGATGCACGATCCTGCTTCAGGTATGTTCTTATCGAACCAGCCGGAGTGCTGCACGAACCTGCAGATATTGCACATACCTTCTACCTGGTCCTTTTGGTCCATGCCCTTAATCAACCTGGCAGAGAACTTCCTCACCTCTGCACGGACCTCTTCTGGGAAATCAACTTCAGCTCCTCTTTTCTCGCTCATGTACTGTGAAACGGCAGCCCTTGAAAGACAGAGGATATCAGCGATCTCCTGCTGGGTACATCTGTGTTCAGAGAACAAAACCCGTGCGATCTCTGCACGTATAGCCGGAAGGACTTTCTGCACCATGATCTCACACGTCGTTTTCAAAAGATGTACCTCCACTATCAGATCTTATGTTTATTCTGATAATCTTCAATGGCCATCCTTAAAGTATCCGGCGCAAAGTTCGAACAATCCATCTTGCCTGGGGGAAGACCACCCAACGCCTCGGCCACTTCTTCCTTTGTTATACGCCTGGCCTCTTCTAGGGTCCTGCCTTTTGCCATTTGCGTCACCATACTTGAAGTAGCGATAGCCGCTGCACAACCGAAGGTCTTGAACTTAACATCCGCCAGTACACCATCCTTTACCTTAATGTAGATGGTTATGACATCACCATCTGCAGGATTTCCCAGCTGACCCACTCCATCTGCATCTTCGATGACGCCTACGTTCTTAGGATCAGTGAATTCTTCCAGAAGTTTTCTGCTGTACATTATTTCTCCTCCTCGAAGGGTGACATCTGGCGCAGCTTCATGACGGCCTCCTCAAGAAGATCAACTACAAGGTCGATCTCTTCCATAGTGTTCTCTCTCCCCAGGGTGAACCTCAATGAACCATGTATATAATCTACACCAGGATCAATGGCCTTTAGCACGTGAGAAGCCTTTTGGGATTTAGAGGAACATGCCGAGCCGGTGGAAACAGCAACACCCTTCATATCAAGGAGCATAAGCAAAGATTCACCTTCCACATGCCTGAAACTCATGTTCACATTGTTCGGAAGACGCTTTTTTTCATGACCGTTAAGTCTTGCATACGGTATTCTGCTGCGGACCTTTTCTATCATAGAATCCCGCAGATGTTGCATGTGCCTGGAATCAGCTTCCAGTTGATCCCTGGCAATGGCCATGGCCTTTGCAAAACCCACGATACCCGGGATGTTCTCGGTACCCGGACGCAGCCCGCGTTCGTGGCCACCACCCTGCACAAGAGGCAGGATATTGACACCACTACGCAAGTATAGGGCTCCCACACCTTTAGGACCGTGGAGCTTGTGGGAAGATATGGACAACATATCCACACCCAGTTCATTCACATCAACAGGTATCTTACCCACGGACTGGACAGCATCGGTGTGAAGGACTATTTCCCGTCCTTCTATGAGCTCACTAATTTCCTTTATTGGCTGAACAGTTCCAATCTCATTATTGGCATGCATTATACTTACAAGAATGGTATCTTCTCTTATGGAATCCTCAAGGAACTGCATATCAACTATGCCTTCATTATCCACTGGCACATAGGTAACTTCGAAACCCTCTTTCTCAAGCTGCTCACAGGTGCGTAATACTGCAGGATGTTCTATAACGGAAGTGATAATATGCCTGCCCCGGGAAGAACACATGTATGCAGAGCCTTTTATTGCCATATTGTCAGATTCGGTGCCACCTGATGTGAAAATGATCTCCTGCGGTTCAGCACCCAGTGCTGCAGCCACCTGTTCCCGGGAAGAGGATAGTGCTTCTGCAGCTTCCAGTCCAAAAGAGTGTAAACTTGAAGCATTTCCGAACTTTTCACTAAAATAAGGGAGCATGGCCTCCAGAACCCTGGTATCCACATGTGTGGTTGCACTGTGATCCAGATATATACGTTTCATGCTTCACCTTGTGAATAACTGACGGATTTACTCCTTCCCATAAAATGAATAAATTTGATACTTTGGAAAATTAAAGGTAAGTAACTGGAAGATACGATTTACAGTTAAATTAAAGTGTTTAATCTTTGATCTGCTCCGGAGAAAAACCCCTTTCAACAAGAACGTCCTTCATGCGAGACAGATGGTTGCCCTGCAACTCAACAGCATTATCCCTGACAGTTCCACCACATGCAAACTTGGATTTCAGATAGGTCGATAGTTCGTGGAGGTCGATCTCATGTGCATCAAAACCTTCTACGACAGTCACTTCCTTCCCATACCTTCTTCTGTTGACCTTCACGGTAATTCTTTGCTGCTCTTTTGCTACTTCTTCGCAGATGCACAATTCCATTGGCAATCCGCATACAGGGCACATTTCTGAACTCATCTAGTGATATTTCCTCCAAGAACATTAAACATTTTGACCATAAACTATACTTAAATAGTCGTATAAAGTAAACAGCAATGATATTAAAACCTAATGGTGAATTAGTTGCATCTGACATTGAATTTGCAGAAGGTATAATAAGCCAGTCAAGGGGGCTTATGTTCCGAAAGAGCATTGCAGAAAGATATGCGCTTGTCTTCATACTACCTTCTCCCAGATCCGTTTCTGTGCACATGCTTTTTGTATTTTTTCCAATAGACGTGGTTTTTCTGGATGATAATAAGAAAATACTTGCCACTGCAAGATTAAAACCCTGGATAGGTTTGACACAGTCCCCTAAAAAGACAAAATATATTGTCGAAATGCACTCCGGCTCCATAGAGCGCTGCAAACTCATTCCCGGAGAAAACCTCACTATGGATCTTCCGTGAATAAAGGAACGGGGTTTAGGTCTAATGAAGGAATCTTTTTTAAACTTGAGTGCTTTTAAGCCTACATAAACACAGAAATGAATAGTAGTCTGAGGCACACAATGTTACAAGAGAACGATTTCAAGCTTATAACTGAAAAAATGGGAAGAGAACCCAACATTGTGGAACAGGGATGTTTCCTCAATTTGTGGAGCGAGCATTGTTCATATCGCTCCAGTGGACCTTTACTGAAGACTTTTACCACAACCGGCGAGAAGGTTATCATAGGACCTGGAGATGATGCTGCTATCGTGGACTTTGAAGACGGCTGGGTGCTTGCAATAGGTATGGAAAGTCACAACCATCCATCATACGTAGACCCCCACAACGGTGCTGCAACGGGTGTGGGAGGCATTGTAAGGGATATTATATCCATGGGAGCGAGACCTATAGCCCTTATGGACCCCCTGTATTTCGGGCCCCTCAATACCCCTAAGAACCTTTATCTTTTCGAACACATCATCGAAGGTATCGCAAGCTATGGTAATTGTATAGGCGTGCCTGTGGTAAGAGGAGAAGCATTCTTTGATGAGACCTATAGTGGTAACCCTCTTGTAAACGTCGCATGCATAGGACTTGCAAGGAAAGAGAACATAGTGACAGCAAAAGCCCAGAAGGCAGGAAATAAGATGATCCTCATGGGATCCACAACAGGCAGGGACGGGCTGGGAGGTGCATCCTTCGCATCCAGGGACCTTTCCGAGAGTTCCGAAGCAGAGGACAGGCCCAGTATCCAGATAGGTGATCCGTTCACAGAGAAACTGCTCATAGAAGCGACACTGGAAGTAGTCGGAGCAGGATATGTGAGATCCTGCAGGGACCTGGGTGCAGCAGGCCTTGCGGGTGCCAG
>NZ_JBFXHJ010000159.1:0-4619 GCF_050177135.1 Methanomethylovorans sp. | reverse complement strand
CCGTGGCATTAAGCTGCCGCATACCTGCGTCAACTATAGGAAAACCCGTTCTGCCTTCACACCATGCCTTGAATCTTACAGGATCGTTATCCCAATGAAGCCCATCGAACTTTTCCCTGAAGGCGTGTCCGAATACTCGGGGATGTTCAGCAGCGAGCTGAATGAAGAAATCCCTCCAGTAAAGCTCTGAGATCAGAGTGTGGTCAGGTCCAAGCTGATCCCTTAAAGAATGGTACACTTCCCGGATAGATACCGTCCCGAACCTGTTATGAGCCGACAGACCAGTAGTACCCATCCTGGAAGGAATATCCCGATGCCTGTCGTAATCCACAAACCTGCTCAGATCGGACAGCACTTCCAGCGCATTGATGCGCCCGCCGTGTACGAACAACTCAGGATTGTTGTGGTCGAGTTCTGGAATGACATCAAGGACATCCGGGACGTTTGAATTATAGAATTTGCCTTTCTCAACTGGCACTGGCACTTCCACCGGGAGCTTGCTGGCTGCCCTGAAGAACTGTGTGAACACCTGGTACATCTTCCCCTGCTGAGTCCTTACAGAACCTGGCACCTGCAGTGTTGCATCATGGAACTGATGGAACTTGGATCCATGCTCTGCGCATACCGTGGAGATCGCCTCATCCCTGTGAACACTGAACGGAGTGTAGTCATGGTTCACAAAAACAGCATCTACCTTCTCTTCACCGATCAGCTTTGCAATGATCTCATGCGGTAAGCCTGAAAACATATACAACCTGCCACCCAGTGCATTAAGTTGAGCTTCCAGACCCTTGATGGACCCCAGCATGAATTGCAGGGCATTCTTACTGTATTTACCCTCCTGAAGCAACCTGGGATCAAAGATAAAACAAGGCAATACTGCGTGTGAAGAGTGAAGAGCCCGTATCAGTCCGGTATTATCATCAACACGCAGATCCCGCCTGAATATGAAAAGTGCTTTTTGATACATATCACTCGACCTCTATGGCTACCTCATTGTGACGCAGCATAGGAAGCACCCATGGAGGATCGTACTGCATCAAGAAGGCATTACCCTTCACAGCAATACTTTCACTTTTCAGGATCTCAGCGAGTTCATGCTCCTTCTGCTCATATTTTCCTCTGTTGAGATGACCGGAAAAGCGTATAGTTGCAATCTTACGAGGCTCTAACTCCCGGATAGAGATACGTTCATCCCTGGGGTTCGGTGCATTGCCCATATAATAACCATGCGGAAGCAAGAAAGACATCTGCAGACCGTTATCATTCAACACCGTTGTCACAGGTGTGGTCATACTTATCCTAATGCCTTCAGCGTTGCCCCCGAAAATGTAATTTGCAAGTATTGAGAAAGCAGTATTCTGATCCTTTGCATCAGTTGAAATAAGCGTTTGTTTTGGATATTGCCGTATTTCAACACCTTCTCCCAGAGCCCTCAATATTGTATATTCGGCTGTTTCCACAGACATGATGTTTCCCCTTAAATGTGCACAACTACAGTATTCACTGCATCACAACAATATATGGATATATCTGTGTTTGTACTTAAAGAACTGGAAAAAACAAAGAGGATTTCGATAAACCTCTTTTTTGATCGAGCTATGCAATCTTTTATGAACGCAAGGACACCAAGACGCTAAGGCGCAAAGAAGAGAGTTAGAAGCTTTGCGTCCTCGCGACCTTGCAACTTTGCGTTAAAAATGAATTGCATTAAGAAATTACCAGGGATCAAAAAACAACCAAGAGAATCCTAATTGATCAAAGAGGGTTTCAATGACTCTCTTTTTTGATCGATTGTTTATATACGCTATGCAAGAAAAATTTCAAATAACGGGGTTTTTAGAAATCCTCAAAAATAAATAACTGCACCGAAAAACAGATAAATTGATGCGCCAACCGGGATTCGAACCCGGGTTTAGGGCTTGGAAGGCCCCAGTCATAGCCGCTAGACCATCGGCGCTTAAGCAGCCTATACACGTCTTTTTGTAATATAACATTTTCGCATCACCATTGAGGTTTGATACGAGCATAACAGCAAGATCAAAGTCAAAACATAAGTGCTTCTTCACTGTTCACGGACAGATCACAACTAAAAACTGAAAAACACTGTATATTTACAGTGAATAGTTTGTGCGCAGTTCTTTGATCATGTCACGAAGTTCTGCAGCCCTCTCAAATTCCAGGTTCTTTGCAGCAAGATGCATCTCTGCTTCAAGGTCAATGATCATATCGGCAACTTCTTTCTCCGACCTGTCCTCTGCCAGCACAAGAACCTCCGGAACCACTGTTTCATCTACCTCCACAAGTTCACGCTGCAAGGCTTTCCTGATGGTTTGAGGGATAATCCCATGCTGTTCATTGAATTCCATCTGCAGCTTGCGACGCCTGTTCGTTTCGTTCACAGCACGCTCTATAGAGCCTGTGATATTGTCAGCGTACAATATGACCCGGCCTTCAGCGTTCCTCGATGCCCTGCCTATGGTCTGGATAAGAGACCTTTCAGATCGCAGGAAACCTTCTTTATCTGCATCCAGAATGGCAACCAGCGCAACCTCGGGGATGTCCAGCCCTTCCCGCAGCAGGTTAATACCTACCAGCACATCGAAATCACCCTTGCGCAGGCTGCGGATGATCTCAGTTCGTTGAATGGTATCGATATCCGAATGCATATAACGCACCCTGACACCCAGCTCATGCAGGTAGTCAGTGAGTTCCTCGGCCATTCGTTTGGTAAGGGTGGTGACAAGTGTCCTGTAACCCTTTGCAGTCATCCTGGACACTTCCCCGATAAGATCGTCCACCTGGTTCCCTACAGGCCGGATCGTGATCTGCGGGTCCACAAGCCCGGTGGGACGAATGATCTGCTCCACCACGGATTTACTCATCTCCACCTCATATTCTGCGGGAGTGGCAGAAACGTAAATGACCGTATTGATATGCTTTGAGAATTCATCGTATTTCAGGGGCCTGTTGTCCAGAGCCGAAGGTAATCTGAAACCGTATGTTACAAGTGATTCTTTTCTCGCCCTGTCCCCGTTGTACATACCCCTGATCTGAGGAATGGTAACATGGGACTCATCGATGACCATAAGATAATCCTCTGGGAAGAAATCCAGCAGTGAAGAGGGTGGTTCCCCGGGTTTTCTGCCATCAAAATGCCGCGAATAGTTCTCTATACCGCTGCAATAGCCTAATTCCTTAATCATTTCCATATCGAACTTTGTTCTCTGTTCCAGACGCTGCGCTTCAAGCAGCTTGTTCTCATCCCGCAGTCTGGCAAGCTGTACCCGAAGTTCCTCTTCAATGTCTATAAGCGCCCTGTCTATGTATTCCTGAGGCATCACGAAATGCTTTGCAGGATATATTGCCAGCGTTTCCCCCATTCCCAGCTCTTCCTGTACCTTGCCTGTGAGCGGCTCGAAATAGGCGATCCTGTCTATCTCGTCACCGAACAGTTCTATCCTTATACCCCGCTTCTCCTGAGCCGGGAATATCTCTATAGTATCGCCCTTTGAGCGAAAGGTGCCCTGTGAAGGTTCTATATCATTGCGCTCATACTGGATATTGATGAGGTCCGCAAACAAAGCAGAACGATCTATCTCCTCCCCTACAGTGAGCATCACGGTCATAGCGCGCCATTCCTGTGGCGAGCCCAGGCTGTATATACAGGAAACGCTTGAGACCACGATCACATCTCTGCGCTCCAGCAGGGACCTTGTGGCAGACAGGCGCAACCTTTCGATCTCGTCATTAATAGAAGCATCTTTTTCAATATATGTATCCGTAGTGGGAAGATAAGCTTCAGGCTGGTAATAGTCGTAGTAACTGACAAAGTATTCAACAGCATTGTTCGGAAAGAACTCCCTGAACTCAGAGAACAATTGTGCTGCAAGGGTCTTGTTATGCGCTATCACAAGAGTTGGCCGCTGCACGTTCTGTATTACGTTCGCTATTGTGAACGTCTTGCCTGAGCCTGTAACACCCAGCAAGGTCTGGTGTTTCACACCTTTGTCAATACCTTCAGTGAGCCTGGATATGGCCTCCGGCTGGTCACCTTTCGGGGAATATTCAGACACTAATGTGAAAGGACGCATATTTTCGCTGTATCTTAGTACAGGACTATAAAAGTATGCATGTGCAAAATGCGATCAGGCTTTCACACTGGAATAGAACAGACAAAAGTGTTCACTAAAAAAACATGATCACATGTTTTCAGTAAATATGTAGAAGCTTGTGAACAGATAAGATCGTATGACCCTGTGGATCTGATAAACATAGAAGATTCACCTGAAAAGGAAAAAAGCCATGAGCATCAGAACTATGGTAAGCAGTATGAGGGTCTGCGCACTTTTACTGTCCGTACCAAGGATGATAGGTATCGGGCCTAACATAATGACACCTGCACCTCGCACTTCTGGCCTTGTGGATACACCTTCCGGACCCTTATGGGCCTGTTCACTGTCATCACTTGTCTGATACCGTGCAGTGTTATATCCTTGCTTACTACTACCTTCTCCTGAAGACGTTGAATTACCGATCAGGACCAGAATAGCACCAATGAACACAGACAATATCCCCAGAGAGATCAGAAATTGCGCTATCATCACATTTTCCTCCGG
>NZ_JBFXHJ010000158.1:0-4651 GCF_050177135.1 Methanomethylovorans sp. | reverse complement strand
TCAGATATCTGGACAAGGCCCTGAAGATAACTCCCACCGATCCACAGGTGCTCCATGCAAAGGGTATGATACTTGCCATAAATGGAAATTTTGAAGATGCTGCTCTGATCTACCGCAAACTAAGAGATGACAATGCAGCGGACCTGCAGGCAATATCAGGCATGCTCCTGTGCCTGTTTGGAGAAGGGCGCTCAGCTGATGCACTTGCTCTGTATCAGGAGTCCACGGGCATGCTGCCCAAAACCCCACATGAGTGGCATCCGAAAGGCATGATAGATGGCATAGTGGCCGCATATTTTGAAACGAATGCATCCGGTGACCATGGAATGGCCCCGGAAAAGATAAAAGAGAGCTTCCGGCGCATGGAAGATATAATCGGCAACTTCGGAGCTGAGGTTCGGATGCTCTATACAATGGGAGAGATCTCAGGCAGTGAAGCATTCAGGAAAATACTGGAAAAAAAGAAAACTAAGAATTAAGCTATATTTGATCCATTACTGATCATCCATTTCAGCATGGAAGGTGATCATTCGCTTGGATATGCTGCAGAGGCTCTTTGGGACGGGCCGCAAAACGGCTCATGTTCCCAAAGCCGATGCACAGCGGAAGAAGGTTTCTTTATGTCGGCGTTCTATTTACACAATAGGCTCGGCACTTAACAGAACAGCTGCTTTTTTTTGTAATGCCACGCCCTTCACATATAATGCTCCCGAATATCGTGAATATATGCTCGTGCAGAGAAATGAACTGGATTTCAGGGAACAGTTGCAGCTTCATGATGCAAAGATGCGCCCCCTATTAATTGAACGGGCTGCAACCTTTGGTGTTCTTGACTCAGAGGTTGCTATGCTTCTGGATGGAATGATATCGGACCTTTTAGCACAATATCGAAGATGGACCAATGAAGATTTTCTGCTACAGGTCCGGCTTGAAGTACAGAGGCTTGCAGAAGATGAGCATGTGATGAACAAAGATAAACTCCTTCAGTTACAGCAGGATATTTCCGGCATTGGAGAACTGAGACCACTTCTGATGGGCGATCTTATCCTGAAGAAACTTGATGACAGATGTACGGAAGATGAGATAATGTTGCTTGAAGGACTTCAAAGGTTCGATTCCTTCAGGTTGCACATATCTGAGGACTTTGACAGGCTTTGTCCTGCCGACGGACTGTATTGTGATTCGCATAAGAGCATTCGACTCGTGCTAATGGGAAAGGATAGCTGGGATGATCTTTGTTCTTATGCACAGCATGAGTTCACCCATTTCCTCAACCATGAGAGATATTTCTTACCTGTGATCAGGAACTGGTATTTCCTGCGGGGTAATTACATGCAGCCTGAGGAACTGGCATCTTTGTACCTGGAACTCATTGATATAGTGCTGTTCCCTCTTACTGAAGATGAAAGGTCGCTGTCCTTTTTGAGAAAGGACCTGGAGATCTGCAAAGCTATAAGAGATGCTGTCATGGATGCTCTTCGGGCATTGCTCATAGATCTGCCAGAGATGTCTCAGATGCAAGAGAACCTTTATGCGCTCAATGAATACTTCAGCCTTTTCAGCATACTGGATGAGTCACTGGCCTATTTATCCGAAAGGCTCGGTTCTCAGATCTATGATAGCAATGCTCTTGCTGAAATGCACGCAACGGTTGCAGACAAGAATGATTTCAAGCTCTTTTATAATACTCTTGCAGTGGCATTGAAGGGAAAAGACCAGAAGGAATTCGATGAGAGTTGTATGCAACTCTGTGCAACATTTATAGATACATGGAATTCATATCCCCTCATGGCAGATCGTGAGGACACTCGGAAATATTTACGTGCCAGGATCCTGAGCCTCTGCTGAATTGTACCAGGGATCTTTCGGATAAATGGAGTATCCTTTACAGGATGTTCTTTAAATGATTATATCCGGATAAGGCAAGCATATTTCTATTCAAGGAAATCTATTTATTAGGTATTACCAACTTGGCCTTATGCATAAGTATTCCGTTATTTGTCCTATCTGTGGTGAGAGACAAGACCCAATGTCCTTGACATGCAGCAAAGGACATGATTCACTTTTACACACTTCTTACAAGACATCACAGATCATCCTCAAAGATCTGCCAGGGATATGGAAATTCTATGATTGGCTGCCTGTAAATGGCATTATCCCTGAAGGTTCGGGCAAAACAATAACATATAAAAGTGAGGCCTTTGCAAAGGAACTGGGTCTTTCGAACCTATATATAGCTTTTAATGGATACTGGCCTGAAAAGAATGCTTCCATGATGACCTGCACTTTCAAGGATCTGGAAGCTTTCCCTACCATGCAGAGATTGCTGGAAAGACTGGACAAAAGGATAATGGTTGTTGCTTCAGCAGGGAATACAGCCCGTGCCTTTGCACATGTATGCTGTATAACAGGACAGCCATTGTTGCTTGTCGTTCCGCAGAATAGTGCTCATCGGCTCTGGACACTTCCTGATGATACTTCTTCAATATGCCTGGTAACTGTCGAAGGTGATTATTATAATGCCATCGAGCTTGCCAATAAAATATCGGTTAGAGAGGGATTTGTAAGTGAAGGGGGAGCAAAGAACATTGCACGCAGGGATGGCATGGGTACAGTGATGCTTGATGCCGTGCTTGCTATGAAAACACTGCCTATGCACTATTTCCAGGCCGTTGGGAGCGGGACTGGCGGTATTTCCGCCTGGGAAGCATCCATTAGACTTATGCAGGACGGACGTTTTGGCAAAGTATTACCACAATTGCATCTTGCACAGAACCTGCCATGTGCTCCTCTGATCAGTCTGTGTTCAGGCGGCGCTGGAACTAAAGATGTACTGCATGAAGAATGTCCCGGGGACATGTATGATGATGTGCTTTTCAACAGGAAACCTCCATTTTCGGTAAAAGGAGGTGTACGGGATGCCCTGAAAGCCACTGGTGGCAGGATGTATGGCATCGATAATGCTGCTGCAGCTTATGCACATCAATTGTTCGAAGAATTGGAAGGCATTGATATAAATCCGGCTGCTGCAGTCGCAGTTGCCGCTCTTATGGAAGCTGTTAAAAATGGAAATATCGGCCATAATGACAGTATCGTTCTTAATATCACAGGCGGAGGAATGCAAAGATTGCACAAGGATCACAACCTGATCTCTATTACGCCTGATATGAGGGTATCTGCTCATGACCCGGAAGCAGAGTTGAAGATCGTAGAAAAAGTTTCTGAAAAGTTTAAGAGGTAGGAATATGAGGGATGTAATAACACTGACCATTCTGGGTGGTGTCAACAAGGAAGGAATTCCAGAGTCCATTGACAGGATAGAAGTAAACAAAGGTGAGATTATCGGCATAGTTGGCCCCACTGGCTCGGGAAAAAGCACGCTTATAGATGATATTGAGCAGCTTGCCCGGGGGGATACTTCTTCAGGCAGGCATATACTTATTAACGGTGAAGTACCGGACACTTCGATCAGAGTGGACCCACGGCTTAAACTGGTGGCTCAACTCTCTCAGAAAATGCACTTTCTGGCAGATATGACCGTGGAAGATTTCCTTATAATGCACGCCAGAAGCAGAGGGAAGGGGCCAGGACTTGTGCACCGTGTTTTGGAACTTGCCAATACCCTCACCGGAGAACCCATAGCCCTGCATCACCATCTTACAGCACTTAGCGGCGGTCAGTCACGTTCTCTCATGACAGCTGACATTGCTGTTATCAGTGATTCGCCTGTGGTGCTCATCGATGAGATAGAAAATGCAGGTATCAGAAAGCAGGAAGCTCTGGAACTGCTTGCATGTGAGGGCAAGATAGTGGTAGTTGTGACCCACGATCCTGTACTTGCACTCATGGCCACCCGCAGGATAGTGATGAAAAATGGCGGCATGGTGGATGTTATTACTACAAGCTCACAGGAACAACAGGTCTGTTGCAAGATAGCTGAAGTGGACAACTGGCTGCTCTCCCTCAGAGAAACCATCCGCAGGGGAGACCTTGTTGAGGGTACGGTATGAAACTTGTTGTAATTGCAGGTACTCCTGGGTCAGGTAAAACTTCTGTGTTGCTTCACACGATCAAAGCTCTTGTATCCCTGGGAAATTCCCCTGCAGTGGTCAAGATCGATTGTCTGTGGACAGATGATGACCAGAGGTTCCAGAGGCTTGGAATACCTGTGCAGGTAGGACTTGCTAAGGACATGTGTCCTGACCATTTTACGATCTACAACACAGAAGAAATGCTGAGATGGGCAGAGACCCAGGGTTCTGACATGCTGCTTAATGAAACTGCAGGTCTTTGCCTTCGATGTGCTCCCTATCCTGATGATTGCCTTGCTGTTTGTGTCATCGATGTGACCACCGGACCGAACACCCCTCTTAAGGTCGGCCCGCTGCTCACCACTGCAGATGTGGTGGTCATGACAAAGGGAGACGTGGTTTCCCAGGCAGAACGGGAAGTTTTCCGGGAAAGGGTCCTGGATGTGAATCCCGGATGCAGTATTGTGGAGGCAAATGGACTAACAGGTAAAGGCTCTTTTGAGCTTGCTGAGCTGATACGTGCTTCTCCTGATACAGGGATCGGGATGAAATTACGATATAATCCCCCTCTTGCAATTTGTTCTTTGTGTACCGGTGAGATGAGAGTGGCACGCAAACAC
>NZ_JBFXHJ010000157.1:0-4674 GCF_050177135.1 Methanomethylovorans sp. | reverse complement strand
GATCATATCCGAACAGGTGAGTCTTATCCTGGGCCGCAATTTCGTAATATCTTTTCAGGAAGCAGGAGGGAATACCTTTGATCCCGTACGTATGAGGTTAAAAGGCTCAAAAGGTCGCATTCGCGAGATGAGGGCTGATTATCTTGCGTATTCGCTCATCGATTCTATTGTTGATAACTACTTTGTCGTTCTGGAGAAACTGGGAGAACGATTAGAACTATTGGAAGATGAACTGCTTGATCATCCCACACCTGACACTCTTGAAGAGTTGCATGTTCTGAGAAACGAAATGATCTTTTTGCGCAAATCTGCATGGCCCCTGCGTGAAGTATCAAACAACCTTTTAAGAGCCGAATCGGACCTTATAACAAGGTCCACACAAATATATATCAAAGACATATACGACCATACCATCCAAGTGATAGATACCATCGAAACATACAGAGATATGCTTTCCGGGATGCTGGATATATATCTGTCCAGCATTAGCAACAGGATGAATGAGGTGATGAAGGTGCTTACTATCATCGCTACCATATTCATTCCATTGACCTTCCTTGCAGGTGTGTATGGCATGAACTTTCAATATATGCCGGAACTTTCATGGAAATGGGGCTATCCTGTGCTATGGTGCATTATGGCAGTAATAGGCATTTCCATGTTCTTCTATTTCCGAAAGAAGAAATGGTTATAAATGATAAGATACTTCTTTTATATTATTTCACGGAAATTATTATGTTCGGCTTATATGGATCTCCTGTTAACATGGAAATAGAAGGCGTTTTCCTATCAATGGAAGCACATGACGATTCACTCATATATCGCAGATGGGGCAGCCTGGGAAGCACAGAAAGGCTACTTTTGCAGGAGTCATGCAGCATATTGCTCAACCCGGTGGAACCGGTCAATATGCCAAAGAGGCTCACCCATTTCCTACTGGTGAACTTTAAAAAGACCCTGATACTTGAGCCCGGCGCCTCAAAGAAGGTGTACATCACTTTTCCTGTAGAGATAGGGGTTTTCGTATCTCAGGGAAAAGAGGGCTTTGAGGTAATAGATATTTTTTCTTTTTCACGGTTGAAGTACACTCTATACGGTGCTCCAAGCAATGGGACCATCTGCAAGTATTGGGAAAGCGACGTGTTTCTTTCACCACCGGATACAGATCCCTGGTACACAGGTTACATAGAACTGAAGATAGTTAATGACACTGAGCACTTGGTAGAGGTCAGCAAGTCTTTGTTCAACGCATATGGTATGAAGATCTACTATGAAGGAAATAAAGTCGTAATGAAAGCGGTCATGAAGATCCCAAGCAGAAAATTAGCGGAAACTGAGTTCGTGCACTGTCCCGGTAAAGCCGGGTTCAAAAAGGCCACCGAACTCTACGTATCGTCCAAACTAAGGGTGATCGGTAGCAGATGCATCATGGAGTACGGACTATGAACATCACACTGAACGATATATCTATCATTTCATCATCCGATTATTCTATCCTTTTTTTCAGGATGACATTCGTAGCTTCTATTGTAATTATCTCTATGATCGCCGGAAAAATTCTGTCCATATATCTCATGAGGGCTCTTCAGGATAAGATGGACAGGAAACAACTGAGCATGCTGCTCAAACTTATGCGCTACAGTTTTGTCTTCTTGGTCACTGTCTTTTTCATACTCCCGTTCATGGGATTAGAGCTTTCAAGTCTGCTTGTTGCCGGAGGTGTATTGGGCCTAATCCTGGGTATCGCTGGCCAGAGCATTGTTGCGAATCTTATCTCCGGGATCTTCCTGACCCTTGAAAGGCCCATTAAGATAGGGGATCAGGTGAACATAGATAATAATGCAGGAGTTATTGAAGATATCACTTTTGTTTCCACCATCATCAGGACCTTTGATGGGCTGTATGTGCGTGTGCCAAACGATAAGGTCTTTCTCAATAACATCACTAATTATGCTGCCAACGTAGCAAGGAGATTCGAGTATGTCATAGGAATAACCTATGACAGCGATGCCGACAAAGCCATTGGGATGATCAAAGGCATCATAGATGATGATCCTATAGCTTTTAAAAATCCAACTCCTACTGTCTTTGTGGATAAACTGGATGATAATGGTGTCAATATCTTCGTAAGGATCTGGGCTCCTTCCACTGAATGGTATTCTGTCAAGACAAGACTGCTGTGGATAATTAAAAAGACACTTGAAGAGAATGGGATAAAGATCGCCTTACCGCAGCGTACTCTATGGTTCGCTAATAGTATGCCGGCAAATCCGGTAGAAATTGGAGAAAACGATTGTTCTATTTTCTCACATCATTGATGACGAAGGAGCATACTTTTTTATATTGGAGGAATGAAAAGATAGAACATTCATATGGTTATAATAACGTGGATACTCATCTTTTTATGTTTATTGCAGTCTGCGATCTTCTCTGGTCTTACTATCGGCTTGTTCGGTCTGAGCAGGCTTCGGCTTGAAGTCGAAGCCGAACTTAAGAACTCATTTGCGGTGAAGGTACTTGAGCTGCGCACAGACTCAAACTTGTTGTTAGCCACGCTTTTATGGGGCAATGTGGGAGTCAATGTGCTGCTTACATTACTAACAGATACTATAATGACCGGAGCTTTAGCTTTTGTGTTCTCGACATTTGTGATAGCTTTCTTTGGAGAGATCGTACCTCAGGCCTATTTTTCCCGCAATACAATGAAAATAGGTGCTTATCTTATACCCTTGATCAAATTCTATAGATCTCTTTTGTATCCTGTGGCCAAGCCTACAGCTAATTTACTTGACCTTTGGCTTGGAAAAGAAGGGGTTATGTATTTCAAGGAAAGGGCTCTGAGGGTCATAATCGAAAAACACATGTTGTCTTCCAGATCAGATATCGACCGTATCGAAGGATTGGGAGCTCTCAATTTTCTCTCCATAGACGATCTGAACATAAAAAACGAAGGTTCAGTGATCCATCCACAAAGTATGATCCACCTTCCTTTCAAGGATGGATATCCGGTTTTTCCCCACGTGGACAGAAAATCTACGGATCCTCTATTGCATCAAATAGCTCTGTCAGGTAAAAAATGGGTCATAGTTGTTGATGAAAATGAAGAACCTTCTGTGGCTATAGATTCCGATGCTTTTCTCAGGGCAGCCTTCACCACCGAAAAGGCGTTTCATCCTCTGGCTTATTGTCATCATCCAATAATCGTTCACTCCTCCCAGGAACGACTGGGAGATGTGATCAAGAGGCTTAAAGTCTATCCCATCGATCTGGAGGATGATGTTGTAGATGAGGATCTTATCATTTACTGGAACAAAGATGACCCGGATAGGCGCATCATTACAGGTTCGGATCTGCTGGGCAGGCTTCTGCGGGGTATAGTGGTGAGAGTGGAATAAGAACCCCCATAAAGTATCCTGTGAAACATTCTGCAGCCATCGTTCCTGAACATATTTCCATATTATTCGGTCATTTTAATGGATAAAACGTATATACTGTTACAATAATACTCTTTTTGCAGATAGTAAATGTTGTAGGAGAGATAAATATATGAAAATTAAAATACTGATAGTTGCTTTACTTTGCCTGAGCTTGCTATCCACTACGGCCCTGGCAGCCGACGGTTCGACAGGGAACAGGATATGGGATGCTGCCCAGGAACCATCGCTTGAATATTCATGGTCACCACTTAGTTATTCGGGTTTCTATTATGACCTGGATTCAGGAGAAGGGTCTGAAATGCTGACAGTTAAACTGGACAGCTATTCTGACAGGTCCATCGAAGAGGACGACCTTGTGTATTCCACAAGACCAATAGAAACTGGTTTTGAGCGTGATGAATGGGGTTCGTTCCAGATAATCGGTTTTATGGCAGAAAGATACTTTGCAGGTTATTCTGACAATACAGCTTTTGCAGATGATGTCAGCCTCATATCCGATGGCCAGCTTGCAAAAGTGCTCATAAACGATGATGACGAAAAATCACTTTTCACGGGTTCATCACTTGTTCTGCAGGAAGGATATGTGCTGGACATAACCGAAGTCGACCTTAATGGCAATAAAGTGTTCATCACCCTTAAGAAAAATGGTGTGCAAGTAGATAGTACAGTAATAGCCTCTAATCAGGATTATGTTTACGAGACCAGAATTGGTTCCACGGATGATTTCCCTCTTATAGCAGTACATCTGGATACCATATTCAGGGGAACTGAAAGCAATGCCGTGTTCGTGAAAGGCATCTTTCAGGTGTCCGACAGCTACATCTCCGTTAACGCTGGCGATAAATATGGAAGAATGACAGTTGATACAATAGCTCCTGAAAGGATCACAATGTCAAATCCCGATGTCATAAACCTTAATGCAGGCAGGACCATCGACATAATGGGAAAGCTGAAATTCGTTGTTGCTGATGACACAGTGCTGCGTTTTGCTCCTGTGGTCGACATGACAGAACCGGGGACGTATGAGTTGCGTGGTACAGTTTCCGATGGCCCCTTCAACTGGACTGCACTGAACTTCGAAGGTTTCTACTATAACATTGATGAAGGCATAGGTACCGAATCACTGGAAGTCAAAGCTCTTAGCGGCAGGACAATAGGCGCTGAGAACCTTGTGTATTCCACAGAATCCCAGCAGGTAAGCTTTGAGCACTCTGCCTGGGGACAATTCGAAGTGATA
>NZ_JBFXHJ010000156.1:0-4702 GCF_050177135.1 Methanomethylovorans sp. | reverse complement strand
ACTCTGGCCCTTGTTACCAGGGATGCTGACTTCAAACCCCTTTTAAGCAAGGCAAATGAGAACGGAAAAGAAACTATTCTTTTTGGAGTGGAGCCAGGATTCTCTGCGGCTCTCAGGAATTCTGCAGATTACGTCATTATACTTGAGAACAACCAGATGAACTTCTATGATGATGATTTTTATACAAATGCTCCTGAAAAGTCACAACATCCAGCAGAAATAGAGGCAATACCTGAATAAGAACAGGTCAAGTTCCCTTGACCTCATTGATCATTTCTTCAAGTCTTTCACTGGAAATACCATATTTTGTTTCTGCACTGTTCTTTACCTTTTCAATAAGTGCGCATAGTGCTTCATGGTCAAGGTCATGGCCCATACTTCTCACTATGCCTTTTAGTGCTTTTATTCCAGTGTGCTTACCAACTATCAAACGGCGCTGGCCGCCGACCATTTCCGGACTGAACAGTTCATAGGTCCTTGGTTCTTCCAGTATGGCACATACATGGATACCCGATTCATGAGAAAAGGCATGTTCTCCTATGACTGCTTTTGTCACTCCGGGCTTAATACCGGAATATCTTTCCACTTTCTTTGAAAGGCCTGTGAGTTTTCTGGTATCATATCTGTCAATATCGTATTGGACCCTGAGGGCTACAAGCACTTCTTCCAGTGAAGCGTTACCTGCTCTCTCCCCAATGCCATTCACAGTGGTATGCAGTTGTTTTGCACCTGCTTCTGCAGCTGCCAGCGTATTGGCCGTGGCCATGCCAATGTCGTCATGGCAATGTATACAAACGGGGGTTTTCACAACTTTTTTTATTTCCTTTACAAGGTAATAGGTGGTGCTTGGGTTAAGGATGCCGATAGTATCTGCAATACTTACATAGTTCACCTTATACTCCTCTGCAGCGAGGAACGCACGTTTCAGTGTCTCTATGTCCGTTCTGCTCCCGTCCTCCGCAGCAAACCGAACTCCCAGTCCGTGGTCCTTTGCATATTGTACGGCTTCCATGGCAAGTCCGAACATCTCTTCATAGCTTTTATGGTATTTGTGCTTGAGATGAAGTTCTGACATGGCAATGAAAATGCTTACAAAGTCCACATCACATTCAATAGCTGCTTCCACATCGCTCACCCTGGAGCGTGCCAGACAACATGTTTTTGAATTGAGGCCCATGTTAGCTATCTCTTTAACGATTTCCTTTTCGGTCTGTGAGACCACAGGGAAACCGGACTCTATTATCTCGACCCCGATAGCATCCAGCTCAGTTGCTATATCTATTTTCTCCTCCCTCGTAAACACTACACCGGGAGTTTGTTCCCCATCGCGCAGTGTCACATCGCAGATCTCTATGTCCAGGGGCGCAATATCAAGGAAATGCATCAATTCATTGCGTGAATAATCTTTTGTTAGTACCATATGTCTATCACTTTTAAAATGGTCTTAAGTTTATTGTAACTGCAAATGTGTGAGGATGTTAAATATAATTTTCGCAATCAAGCGATACCATTATAATCAGAATGACCGGTATGTCACTACCACTTGAACAAAATATCAGGCAAGCTTGTTCTTAACTTTCTCGTAGAAGCCATCTATCGGCATTTTTACAAAACGTGCCGGATTCCTGGCCCTTGTAAGCGTTATCACATCATGTTCATGGATATGGTATGTGTGCTGCCCGTCCAATACGATCACAGCTTCTTTTTCGGGCATTGTCATTGTAAGCCTTATCTTGCTGCTGCCAGGCACAACCCATGGTCTTGCTGAGAGCTTAAATGGAGCAAGGGGTACTATCAATGTTGCATCCACCCTTGGATCGATTATAGGTCCACCCGCACTCATCGCGTAGGCCGTTGAACCTGTTGGGGTTGCTATTACCACTCCATCTGCACGCATTTCATCGATCTGGGATTCATCCACACATACACTGAATGACAGTATCTTTGCTGGCCTGGAAGTGATCAACACCAGTTCATTAGTAGCACACGGAAGATAATCCTCATTGAGCTGTACAGCAAGTCTGGAGCGTTCCGTGCATGTAAAGCCCTGTAGCACGTTCTCTATAGCTTCTATAGCTTCCTCAGGTTTCACATCCACAAGAAAACCCAGTGTACCCATGTTGATAGCAAGTAATGGCAGAGGATCATCCATTTTGGAAATGGTGCGAAGTACAGTTCCATCCCCGCCAACCGAAATGATGAGTTCCACACCTGCATCCCGCATAGAGTCTATTGGCATACAGGCATACTTATTTCCCAGATGTTCAGCAGTCCTGGGGGAAAGGAATATATCAACTTCATCCCTGAAACGGGCAATTATTCTTTCCACCATCTCAAGAGCTTCATGCTTGTCATATCTTGATACGACCCCTATTTTCTTTATCATCTCATCATCTCCCGGTAATATCAAGGATTTGCTGATGTGACATACCATTCGTTGCCACCATATATACACGGTTCACAACATTATCCTGAAGCAACAGCTTGCGGCCTTTTTCATCACTGACGATACCTCCTGCTTCCTCCAGTATAAGTGTGCCTGCAGCAACATCCGTAAGACGTAAAGAGCCTCGCACATCCACGAACGCATCCAGTTTCCCGCAAGCCACATAGCACAGTTCAAGGGAAACACAGCCAAGGATGCGGATCCTGCGCACTGCCTGACAAAGATTGGTCGTCTTGGTCACATGAGGGTGATAACCATACACACTGACACAGAAGTCCATAATGTCCGATCTAGCTGATGTATATATCCTGTTTCCGTTCAGGTACGCTCCTTTGCCAAGTTCCGCACAGTACACATCACCTGTAGTAAAGTCTTTAACATACCCAAAATTGATCCCGGATAAACAGGGATTTGCAATAGCTATGGAAATACTGTAGAAAGGGATTCCCATTGCAGCATTATGGGTTCCGTCCAGAGGGTCCATGATCAGAGCAATTTTGGGATCGCAGCCAATGATCTTTTCTCCGCACTCTTCACTAATTATACGTGTGGAACGACCCGCTTTTTCCAGCTCCAGGATGATCGCGCTTTCAGATGCGTCATCAATGAGTTTTGTGGGAGTGCCATCGGCACCAATGTACAGGGTAGTATATGCTTCGGGCTTCCCCACAAGGTCCTTTATGGCTTTGTATGAGGCTGCAGAAACCCTTTCGCAGAGTTCCAACAGCCCAATATCGATCTGCATAAAAGAATGGGTCTCAGATACCCATTGCCTTGTTCGTCTTCTCTATGGACCTTGCACCATTGCTCTCAAGTTCCATCATTGCCCGGATAGCATCCACGTTCTCCGGGATAACATCTGATTCCTGATGGATGGCCTGGAAGAAGTATAGTTCTCCTTCGTCCACTGTGATGGACTGGTCCCAGATGCAGTTCTCCCACATATCACCGCGTGGGCGGCCGAGGTCTTTTCCAAGCTCCATGATCTCAGCAGTGGAGGTGATCCCCTGACCGACGAACCTTATACGGGACTGGGCATCCAGAAGGTCTGCCACTTCATCTGCAGAGCACTGCTTGTCCATTTCGATGTTCAGACTGTGCAGATGCATAAGGGTGGTGGAAAGCACCACAGCCGTAGAAGTGATGTTGATGTGGGGAATGACGGATTTCACATCAGGCCCATGGTGTGAGGGCAATTTGATAGGGTTTGGGACAATGGCGTTTATCGGTCCCTTCTTGACATCGTTGGGGTCAGCAGCTCTGCGCATAAGTGTCACACGTACCTTCTTTATTCCGAATTCCTGGTCAAGCGGATAGATCACCCTGCACAGTCCTGTGGTATTACAGGAAACAACCCTTACGAAATCTCGACCCAGGGCTTCCTCATAATTGGCAACAGCATTGAAAGAGCAACCTGCAAGCTCGTGCTCCTCTCCTCCCTGCCAGATGGCCTTGACACCTGCCTTTGTGTAAAGTGCCTTGTTCTCCTCGCCTAATCCTCCAGGAGTGCAGTCAACAACTATGTCTGCGGCCTGTATCATGTCCTCTATGGTCCCGGAGGCCTGTATACCGCCTTTTTCCATACCTTTTAACTTGTCGGCAGGTGCGAACACAGGGTAACCCTTATCCAGGGCCACGAAAGCTTCGAAGTTGGGCTTGGTCTTGGAGATGCCAACTATTTCCATGTCCTTCTGCATCTGCACAGCATCTGCAACACGTTTACCTATTGTTCCATAGCCATTTATAGCAACTTTTACTTTTGACATTGATAATACCTCTTCTCTCCTCTATTGCAAGTACATAATGCTTCTGGAAGCCGTTCCTTCAAATTTATATTGAATGAAGCATTTGATAATTATGTGATTATATGTATTAAGTTAATAATAGTTATTTACTGAGTATAACTATTTCCCCTTTTGAGAAGTCTATTAGTTTGATAACGCCCTTTAAGGTTGTTCTGTCCCCGAGTATGCCTATAAGTTCTATGGAATCCCCATCGACCATTACCTTTGTAACGGACTCCATCACCAGCTGTCTGGTATTATCTTCTAAAAGTATTGCGTCCAATTCACACATAATGTTCACCTGATCATTGTTCAAATAGTCGCGCCACAGAATGGCCTACATCCACTCCTATGTGCCTGGCCACAGGTTTGCACTTGGCCTTAAGCAGATATGCGATAGGTCCCATTTCATGCTCTGTAAGGGTTTCATAGTTCGCCATACCTTTGCTGATTATTAAAGACGCATCCCTGA
>NZ_JBFXHJ010000155.1:0-4715 GCF_050177135.1 Methanomethylovorans sp. | reverse complement strand
CCCTGTCGACATTATTGACTGTTATGGCAGTTGTCCTGGAATCTGTGTGCTTTCCATCTGTCACTGAGAATCCAACAGTATACGTTCCAGCATCATCATGTGTAGGAGTCCACGTAAATACATTATCTGTTAGAGTACCAAAGGGAGCATCCGTAGAATATATGAGATCGTCACCATCCATATCCGTTGCCAGGAGAGTGATGATCATATCTTGGGTTTCATTTATTTCCCAGTTACCAATATCTGCCAGCACAGGAGCACGATTCACATAAGCATTGAAACAGTTCAGTGCATCCACTCTCCCATATCCAGAAATATGATCAAAACCTGAAGATTCTACATCCTCGGCACTTTCATAAAGTATGTTCCGTACTTCAGTGGCTGACATGGTCACATCATTTCCCCACAGCTGTGCAGCCACTGCTGCAATATGGGGTGCTGATGCACTGGTCCCTGAGAAAATAGTACCAAAATTGCCTGCTCCAGTGACAGCTACACGATCAATTCCAGCAAGATCTGGTTTCTCTCTGGTCGTAGAATCGGGATATGCAATGGTCACAGGTCCTCTTGATGAAAAGAATTCTACGTCATCATGATCGATGTCATTGGCAGATATTGCTGCCACCGCAATGACATCTGGCACCGCCGGATGGCCAAATATGGAATCACTGGAAGTGAGATTCGTTTGGTCCAGAGTTACTGCGGAGGTGGGATATATGAAAAGTTCAAGAGTGCGCTGCTGTGCCGTACCATCGCTATTTCTGATCTTTATATAAGCTGGCTCTGTAAGATAGGCTGTAGTTGTCCATTCTAACGGATCACTGTTGCCATTTTGCCTATTAGTGGAAGAGGCAATGGTCCTTCCGGACTTGTCCAGGACATAAAGATCATAGTCATTGCCAGATGATCCAAATTGATCATCCCATTGGAGGAACAAATGGAAAGATGTCCTGGCGGGGAGAGGGAATATCTTGTTGTGATAGCCAGTACCATCATCAACGAACATTCCCTGATAATGCCGCATTCCTGAGTTGCCGGCAGAGGAGATGTATATAATGCTATCATTTGCTATTACTTCAGCGACGTGCTTAGCAACAACCCCATCCTCAAAAAATGGCTCATCGGGCCACGTTATATCATCTACTATGATAGTACAGCCTGCTGCTACTAGTTCATCAATGGCATTGTTAAATTCATATACACTGTTCCCATGATCATGGAAGTATAACTTTGCACCTGGAGCCATATCATAAATTATCTCCATCATGGCAATACCTTCATTGCCGCCAACGCTATTTCTCAATACTGTGACATCTGATGGCAGGTCCCCGGAAGCCCGTGCTGCAGATATTGCATCCACACCGTTGGAGATCACACCTATCTTTATGCCACTGCCATTATGATAATAGCCAGACCTTACAAGATCGGTCCTGTGGATAGCATCCCCTGCCGTCGTAACAGAACCACTGTTCACCAGCGGGCGTACAACTGTCCTTATATTGCGCACTTCTTTCAGGGAAGCTATCTCTTCCAGCCTGCTTACATCTACCCAGGCAGTAACAATTGAATTTGCTTCATCTATGCTGGTAACATTCCAGACATAAGGATCAATTACAGAGGTTTGGTTCCCCCGAAAAAGGCTGATATATACAAATACCAGCTGCTGTTCAGATTCAGTGTTAACTGCAGTTGAAGGCTGGACAGCATTAGTGTGAGATGTTGTTCCCGGGCTAGGGCACTCTGAATCCACGATCATCCCAACAAGGTCACTGCTTACTTTTTGCAGTTCTTCTGTAAGGATCATAGTATCATTGACGTTTATACTCTCTGTAAGATCTGAGGCAAGGGCCTCGTTTGCACTTGCCGTGGTTAACGAACCAGATAGAAGTATACCTGCCAATAATATAATAGCAAAACCAACCAATTGCTGAATCTGTTTTTTACAATTCATCCAAAATACCCCTTATTATTAGTATCAAAATTATACATCCCATTCACAACGAAGATTACTTTGTTAATATTATGATTTGTGGGGTATGTCATTTGAGTTTAAGTAAGTAATCTCGAATTATATTTAAACTCATATAATATTTTAAAAGCCGTACACTGTTATAGATGTATCCTTTTACTTCTTTTACATTCACTAACTCAAAAAGATAAGAATATCACCACATTTCATAAATATGAACTAATCATATACAAAAGAGATCCCCATGAGAACTATCATTACCCTGAACATGAACCCTGCAATAGACAAAAGCACTACAACAGAACATGTGATCGCTGAACGCAAGCTGTACTGCGGACCTGCCAGCTATGAGCCAGGTGGCGGTGGAGTAAATGTCTCCCGGGCCATAAAGAAACTTGGAGGAGAATCGTTGCTTGTATATCCGGCCGGTGGCATGCCTGGTAAGATGCTAAATGAACTCCTGGAACAGGAAGGGATCGATCAACTGCTCTTATCAATAAAAGGAATCACAAGAGAGAATCTTATTGTCCTTGAGGAAACTACAGGAAGGCAGTTCCGTTTTGGGATGCAGGGCCCAAAGCTTGAGAGAGATGAATGGGAACACTGCCTTCTGGAACTTTCCACTGCCAACCCGGCCCCTGATTATCTGGTAGCCAGCGGAAGCCTGCCTTTAGGTGTACCTTCTGATTTCTATGCACGCGTTGCACGTATCGGAAAGGAAATAGGCGCAAAGGTCATCATTGACGCTGCTGGCGATGCCCTTGCACATGCACTGCAGGAGGGTGTGTACCTGATCAAACCCAATGTACGCGAGTTCAGGGAGCTTGCAGGCAACAACATAAAAGAAGAGTCACAGATAACAGAAGCAGCTCAGAGCATGGTCAGGGCCGGGCAGTGCGAAGTGATGGTCATATCCCTGGGTGCGGCAGGTGCTCTGCTGGTTTCCGAAGATATTGTGGAACACATAGTGCCCCCAACTGTGCCCATTAGCAGCAAGGTGGGAGCGGGGGACAGCATGGTGGCAGGCATTGTCCTAAGCCTCTCAAGAGGAAAAGAACTAAGAGAAGCTGCCCTATATGGGATAGCTGCCGGTTCTGCTGCTGTGATGACCCCCGGGACCGAGCTATGCAGGAAAGAAGACACTGAGCGGCTCTATGCAAAAATGATATCTTCTATCTGAATAAAAGAAGGAAAACAGGAAAGATAAAAACCAATCGCCAATTAACCGATGACAGCAGAACACTCCTGAATTATCGTATCGATTCAATGAGTGCTCTGCCTTTCGGTCTATCTCAAATCCATTCTTTACTTCATCAAAAAGGCATTAAGGAACAAAATGCCTACTTCACATCCTCCTCTTTCTCATGAATCCTATAAAGACTGCACCAACTGCTCCTGCCACCAGTAAGAAGGCTACTACGTCCGAACCAGAGAATTTATTGCTGCTGCTCTCTGGTTGAGATACAGTTTCCTTGGTCATCTCATAGCCTTCCACATAGTTCTCAGGGGTTGACCTCGGAGCTTGCACACTAAGATCTTCACCTGCACCTATCTGTGACTCCATGGTCTGGTTAGATGTAGGATCCGTAGCCTGGTTGGTAATCTCCAGTTTAGGACCGCTGGAACCACTGCTGCTGTGGCTGGAGGTGCTTTGCTTCACAGGCTCGCTTGTTGCTTTATCCATGATATTCTTGTAGGTGGCAGCGGTTTGCTCATCCACAACACCTGGAACAGACATCACACCCTGTACGAATTCATCCAGCAGGGGGTTACCGCATGTGTGGTGACAACACGTTACCCCATCAGCTACCACAGACTCAGCATATTCTTTCACCAGGCTATTCAGAACCTCTTCCGATGGTTCCCAATTACCTTTCCTGATAGTTTCTATCATCCTGGCATTCATAGCCTGATATGCATATGCATTGTTGTTCTGTATCCATTCACTCAGTTCAGCATCAGCCATGTATGTTTCATAGACTTTGTCCCAGACATCATCGCTTATGAACTCGGAGCCCATTGCTTCCCATCCCCAGAGATTCTCCATGAAACTCTCCATCTCTTTAGCACCTTCAAAACCATGCTCCTGCATTCCGGTTATCCAGGCAGGATTGAAGTATCTCGCATACAGTTCATTTGCAATGTAGTTTTGGAGAGTTTCTATTTGCAGGTCGTCAAGATCCTGGAGATCCACTACATATGTATCAGGAGCGATACCAGATATGTATTTGATAGCATTGTAGAGACCACCCATATACTGATAGAAATCATCGGTATCCATCGAACCATACGTGCTTGAACTCCTGCTATGGAAGATGGCTTGTGTGCCATCAAGGTTGCTTTCGAATACCAGAGAACTGTCTACGTCTATGGCCTGGCCAGTTTGCTGCTCGATATAATCAGCTATGGTCTGTCCCCAGATATTTTCTCCGTAAACATAGCTCATCCTGTCGATATATAATTCTGCAAGTTCTGTGCTGTTGCTCCATGTATCGCTTGCAGATGCTGCATTAGCCATCCCTGTACCATAGGCCCCGTCAGCAGGACCGAATATCCTGAACAACGCAATGTCCCGAGAGAGGTTTACATCCTGAATATTCTGATCAAATACCGCCTGCAAAGCATCCGTATTCTTACGTACATAGTTGTCCTGTTCATCCTGCTCGTAGGCAAGCCTGACAGCCTGGTCAATGAGTTCTACTTTCATGGGGAAAGTATCTCTGTAGAGTCCTGAGATCTGAACTAT
>NZ_JBFXHJ010000154.1:0-4723 GCF_050177135.1 Methanomethylovorans sp. | reverse complement strand
AAAATGATGGGATTTAACGATCTATCTATAAAATTTAAATTGATCCTTTATATAGTAGTGGGGGTTTTCCTGGTGTTGGCAGTGTCCACAGGAGTTATTATTACCACAGTAACCACTCAGCAGGAAAAATTGGCCTATCAGCAATCCATTGAGCTGGCCAGGGACTATGCCAACCAGTTCGATGGTGATATGAAGAAATCAGAAGCAATTGCAAGAACACTTGCAAATTCGATGGAAGTTTACTCGTCTTCAGACAGGGATGAAGTGAATGATATGCTTAGGAACTTGCTTCTGAAAAATCCCTCACTTACAGGTGTCTATGTCGGATACGAACCCAATGCTTTCGACGGTAAAGATGCTGAGTATGCGGGTACTAATGGTCATGATGAAACCGGACGTTTCGTTCCTTACTGGAATAATATCAATGGCAATGTAAGTCTTGAACCACTTGTATATTACGGAGAGCAGGACTACTATCAGATCCCCAAGAAATTCATGATAGATGTTGTCACTGAACCTTACTATTATCAGGGCATTTTCATGGTTAGTTTTGATTCCCCCATTATCAAGGATGGCAGTTTTGTGGGAATAGGAGGGGTGGATGTTTCCTTGCAATACATAGATGATGTTGTGGGAAATGTGAAGGCATTCGACACAGGTTATGCTTTTGTGACCGGTAACACCGGTATCCTTGTGTCTCATCCAGTGCACAAGGAATGGATAGCTTCAAAGACTTTATATGATTTTGGCATACCTGAAATATCTGAAGCTGCAGATAACATAAAAAAAGGAAAAGGTGGTAACTTCGAAACAGTGGATCCGGCTACAGGTAAAGATGCAATAATGTTCTATGAGCCTGTAAAGACGGGAAACTATTCTTTTATTCTCGTAGTTCCTAAAGATGAGATGCTTGCAGGTGTTGCTTCCCTTAGGACCAAACTTCTCATAATCTCTGCCGTTTCTATTGCGTTCATGGGACTTGTGGCTTATCTCATAGCAATGTCCATAACCAGACCGATCAATAACATAGTCAGCAGTTTTAAAATGATCTCACAGGATGCTGTAGAAGGTGATCTGGATGCAAGAGCGAATACTGATGTAGGAGTAGATTTCAAGGAAATACCTAAAGGCCTCAATGAAATACTTGATGCTGTGACAGCTCCAATTCGCGAGAATATCAGAGTGACTAATGCTCTTGCTAAAGGAGAACTTAAAACAAGAATACAACTTGACCTGAAGGGTGAGTTCAAACAGGCAGGCGACACATTGGATAATTTCGCCGAATATCTGGATAGGATCATAGAAGACTCAAATAGTGTGCTTACTGCTATCCAGAATAATGACTTCTCCAGGCATGTTAAAATACAAGGAGAAGGTGATCTGCGAATACTCACCAATGGTATAGAACAGACACGCTTGTCCCTGGACGAAGCCACTACTGAGCGTAAGAAGGCTGAAAATGCATTAAGGGAATCCGAAAAGAAGTTCAGAACACTTTTTGACAGTACGAGTGATGCAATATACCTCCATGATATGAATGGATGCATACTGGAGGTCAACCAGTTAGCCTGTGAGAGAATGGGCTATACACATGATGAATTCCTTCGTATGAAACAGACAGATATAGATGGTACATTTACGGGTGAATATTTATTGGAACTTATCAAGGAACTCTGTAAACTAAAAAGTAATATTTTCGAAACAGTACATGTAACAAAAAGTGGTAAGAAACTGCCTGTGGAACTCAGCAGCCGTCTCATCAAGTACGATGGCAAAAAAGCTGTGCTGACCATAGCCCGTGATATCACTGAACGTAAACGCACAGAGAAGGCCCTTAAGGAATATGCTGAGCAACTTGAATATTCCAACAAGATGAAAGAAGAAATGGAAAGGGTTGTTAATAGCAGTCCTGTCATCGTATTCAAGTGGAGGATGGAAAAAGACTGGCCCGTTGAATTTGTATCCGAGAACATCACACAGATAGGTTACACTGTTGAAGATTTCATATCAGGTCGCATTAAATATGTGGACATTTTACATCCAGATGACCGTGAAAGATTCCATCCCTTGCTTGAGGACCATAAAAATAACCATTCTGATCAGTTCAATCAGGAATACAGAATATTCACAAAGTATGGGGATGTCAGATGGGTTGATGAGAGAACTTATATCGAGATGGGAGAGACTGGGGATATTTTGCTCCAAGGTATCATCCTGGACATCACTGAACGCAAAAAGGCTCAACAAGCTCTTTTAAAGAATGAGGAGATTCGTAAAAAAGAGATCCATCACAGAGTTAAAAATAATCTGCAGGTAATATCAAGTCTGCTGTTCCTTGAAGCGGAAAATTTCAAAGACAAGGAGATAATCGAAGCTTTTCTGGACAGCCGCAACCGTGTAAGATCGATGGCATTGATCCACGAGGAACTGTACCAGTCCGGAGATATGTCTACGATTGATTTTGCAGATTACACCCAGAATTTGCTTAATTTCCTGAAGAAATCCTATTTTATGGAATCCAAATCCATTAAATTACATTCGAAAATAGAAAACGCTTATCTGGGCATGGACACTGCCATACCTCTGGGGATGATAATAAACGAACTGGTATCCAATTCACTCAAACATGGATTTCCACATACGTCCGAAGGAAATGTCAGTGTTACTCTTGGCCTTGAAGGAAATGAGTTCATCCTTGAAATATCTGATGATGGTATAGGATTCCCTGAAAATATCAATTTCAGGCAAACTTCTTCTCTGGGTCTGCAGCTTGTGACCACTCTTGTTGAACAGATAAACGGCACTATTGAACTTGAAAGGAAAGAGGGAACATCTTTTAAGATACGTTTTAAGGAATTAAAATGTAAGGTTAAGGTGTGATTATGACAAACGCCAAGATACTTGTGGTTGAAGATGAGAACATAGTTGCTCTTGAAATAAAGAAGAGATTACAGAAATTAGGTTATATAGTCCCTGGAGTGGCTTCAACAGGCGAAGATGCTATCAGCAAAGCTGAAGGTATACTTCCTGACCTTGTGCTCATGGATATAATGCTCAAAGGAGAAATTGATGGCATAAATGCGGCCGGAGAAATACGTAAACGTTTCAACATACCTGTGATATACCTGACCGCATATTCGGATGGAGATACAATAGAAAGAGCCAAATTGACGGAACCTTACGGGTATATCCTCAAACCCTTTGAGGAAGATGACCTGCGTACGACCATCGAGATCGCACTCTACAGGCATCAGATGGTAAATGACCGGGAAAAAAATAAGTAGGATCAAATTACTGAATACAGCATTGATGTTACCCCAATGAAGAGAGGTTCCATGACAAGGTCGACTCTGTATTTTCTTCCTACTTCCTGGGGTAATCCACAGGGTATTCCGGGCGTTGAGACCAGACATCTCTCTGCGATCATTCCCTCAGTTATTGTATTGGCATTGGGTGTTGCTTCGAATACCATTGAAAACTTTTTGCGGTCCTCTTTACAGTATTCCTTAATTCCAAGCTCATAAGCTGCTTTATCTAAGAAATCTCTGTTAGGGTCGCAGGCATAAACATTGAAACCTTTTTCAGCAAGATGTTTAGCTCCTGCATATCCCACTCTTCCAAGACCTATGACCAGGATCTCACTTGAAGCTGCATCCTTGAACCTGGAAGCTATCTCCGAATAGATTATACCTGTTGCTTCATGGTTGGTGACCAATTTTCCATTCCTGAGATTATGAGCGATAAAAAGATGATCGTCAGCCATCAATAGTACATCTGCGCCATCCCTTATGGCTTCATAATATCCTGTCACATCTGTGTGCTGAGTAATGAAACCTTCAAGTCCAAGGCGCTGAGCTATGAAAAGCAAGGAAGAAGCAAAATTACTAATAATACCATTACCTGCGGTTATGGGTATTATGCCCACCTTTTCAGACCCGAGGTCTTTTCCATAAATTTCTTTGCAGATATCTGTAAGTTTGCTTCCTGTAACTCTTTCAATGGTAGACTCACTCTGTTCAAATTGAGCAGAGAGGTTATCAAGATCTTCGGGTGTGAGCAATGCCATTATGCCACCTCCTGTTCTGATGTTCTAAGTATCATTTCGTGTGCCTTTTTTCTGTTCATCTCAGCTTTTTCCTGGTCCTCGCCCCAGGTTATAACTGTAAATGCCTTATGTTCTCCATCACGCTGGAATATCTCTATACCTTCCGATCCATGGATTGGCCTGTAATTGTTTCCCATTGACAGAATGTGCTCACCTATAGGTGACAATTTTCCATCCTTGAGTATAAGGTGCTCATATATGCAATAATTACCCTCTGGTGCCTGGGCCATCTCCTGCACACCTTCTGTAAAAGCCTGCATAAGGAGCTCCAGAAGATTAACTCCAGAAGAATGATAGACAGCCGTAGGTGTCTGGCTTGGGAACCTGGCGTCTATTTCCAGCACTTTCAGTCCCTGTGGACTGTCAATAGCTTCCACGTCCATGATACCCTTGAGCTTGAGATCGCGTGCAAGTTCATAGGTGATCCTCCTCAGTTCAGGATTGTGATCAATGGGTGTTACCATATGGCAGTCGTAGGTATCATCAATATGGACCTTTGTCTCCTTTACAACTGCAAAATGTTTGCCGTCCCCTACGACTTCAAGAGATAGCACGTCACCTTCCACGTATTCTTCTATGAGCATGGTGGGATCAAGACCTAGATCGGAAGAGCACACG
>NZ_JBFXHJ010000153.1:0-4833 GCF_050177135.1 Methanomethylovorans sp. | reverse complement strand
GATCCACAAAGGGATCGAGAAGATACTTGAGAACAAGACAGACCTGCAGGGTATAACCATCGTGGACAGGATATGCTATCTTGCTGCTCTGACCAACGAAGAAGCCTATGTTGGTTGTGTGGAAAAGCTCGCAGATATCGAAGTACCAGAAAGGGCACAGTATATTCGTGTGATAATGGAAGAACTTTCCAGGATACAGAGCCATTTGCTGGGAATGGGAGAATATGCTTCCTTTGTTGGTTTTGTGAGCATGTTCATGTACACCATCAAGGAAAGGGAAGATCTTATGAGCGTTATGGACTCTGTTACAGGAGCACGTATCACACATTCTTTCCTGCGTTTTGGTGGTGTAAAGGACGATCTTCCGGAAGGTTTCAAGGAAGATGTAAAGTATGTCTTTGGAAATCTGAGAAAGGCCATTGACAATTATGAGGAGCTGTTCAGCACAGATTCCATTTATAAAGCAAGGACCGTGGGTATTGGTACGCTTACTGCAGAGGTTGCGAAGGATATCGGAGTATCCGGTCCTCCGCTGCGTGCAACTGGAGTTGCCTTTGATATCCGTAAGGATGAACCTTATCTTGTTTACAAGTACCTGGATTTCAAAGTATGTACCCAGACGGCAGGGGATGTGTTCGCCAGGGTGCAGGTGCGCCTTGATGAGATGCGTGAAAGCATGTACATAATCGAGCAGTGCCTTGACCAGATGCCTAAGGGACCTATATTCCCGGAAGGAACTGCCTATGGACGCAGATCCCCGGTCATGAGGATACCTGCCGGAGAAGTGTTCCACCGCGTGGAGGACCCAAGAGGTGAAATGGGATTCTACATGGTTTCTGACGGTTCTGATAAACCGTATCGTGTGAAGATAAGAGGACCTGTATATCCTACATTGCAGGCATTACCTCCACTTCTGAAAGGAGTGCCAGTTGCTGATATTGTGGCAATTGCCGGAAGCATGGACACATGTACAAGTGAGGTTGACAGGTGATCATGATGGAAATACCAGAAATTCTTTTCAATCCCTGGATACGCGGTATTCTGGGACTTTGCCTTATGGGTGCTATATTCATGGGTGCAATGATAGCTGTTTGGTTCGAGCGTAAATTATCAGCTGACATTCAGCAGCGTCATGGTCCCAACAGGGTCGGTCCCCATGGAATTTTTCAGCTTGTAGCAGATGCAATAAAATTGTTCACAAAGGAAGATATTATACCTGCTAATGCTGATAAGTTCCTCTTTGTCTTTGCACCTATCGTCCTCATGGGATCTGTTTTCCTGATGCTTGTGGCTATTCCTTTCGGCGCTGTGATCATAAACGGTAATACGTATCCTATAGCTGCTACTGATATGGATATAAGTATTCTTTACATTGAGGCTGTGTCCGCTGTTTCTGTAATTGGTATTTTTATGATAGCCTACAGTTCAAACAACAAGTATTCCCTGCTTGGTGCATTCAGGAACTTCGCACGTATGATCGGTTATGAGGTTCCCCTTGGGATCTGTGTTGTAAGTGTCGCTATAATGGCCGGATCTTTGAATATTGTAGACATTGCACAGGCTCAAAGTCCACTGTGGTTCATTATCATGCAGCCCCTTGGGTTCATAGTGTTCTTTATAGCTCTCATGGCAGATATGGGCCGGCTGCCTTTTGACCAGAACGAATCTGAGGAAGAGCTCATTGCCGGGTGGATCACAGAATACACGGGTATGCGTTTTGGTCTTGGTTTCTTTGCAGAATATATTCACCTGATACTTGGGTCCATGCTTGTGGTCCTGCTGTTCCTGGGTGGATGGAACCTGCCTGAAATGCTTACTTCTAACATGCTCCTTGGGATCATCCTGCCCACAGCTTTCTTCCTGGGCAAGGTAGCCATAGTGATGTTGGCGATCATAATGATCAGATGGGCTGTTCCAAGGTTCAGGATCGACCAGGTAGTCGACCTGAGCTGGAAGAGGCTATTGCCCCTGTCTTTGCTGAATCTGGGATGGGTCATATTACTGGCCCTGCTGGGAGTGTGACAATATGGTTCTAAAAAATATCAAAAAGGCATTAAATCATATTTATTTCAAGCCCCCGGTAACCAGGATGTGTCCGGAAGAGCCCACCAGGCTTGCCGATAGGTTCAGGGGTCTTCAAAAGCTGGATAAAAGCAAGTGTATAGGTTGCGGGATATGTGCTAACACCTGTCCTAACAACGCGATCAAGATCATCAAGGCCAGGATCGGTCCCGACAGCAGCAAGAAGAGATGGTTCCCATCTATCGATGTCGGACATTGCCTGTTCTGCGGGCTGTGTATAGACCAGTGTCCTAAAGGAGCTCTTTCAAGCACTAAGGTATACCTGACAGGTGTCATTAGATGGGAGCACAATGATCTTCTCTTTACGCCGGACATGCTGGCAAGAGAGGTTGACATAAACGCTGAAAAAGAAGCTGGTGAGGAGGTAAGCAGATGGACACCTCAATAATTGCAGATGTTCTGGAAATAATGGTATTTGCTGTAATGGCCCTGTTATCCATATCTTTCGCCCTGATAGTGGTCACAGCGAAGGATATAGTCAGGTCTGCATTGTCCCTGATAGTGGTCATGTTCGTCGTAGCAGGTTTGTACATACTACTGAATGCCCAGTTCCTTGGGGTCATTCAGGTACTGGTGTACGTGGGAGCTATCGGTGTACTGATACTGTTCGCGGTCATGCTCACGAAAAAGGATTTTGGAAGTGATAAGGATGCTGAATAAACATTTTACTATTATGCAGATCCTGACTTCAGTGTATAAGTTCTTCAGACCGCGTATAGCAGGTATGATAGTAGCTATTCTTTTCCTTGCAATAGTTATCATATCAATAGGCTTTACCAACTGGAACCCTGTGGACCAGATCCCGCAGAACCCTATGGACCAGAGTAACATTCAGGGAATAGGTATGTTGATATTTACTGACTTTGTTATACCGTTTGAAATACTTTCTATTGTATTGCTGGCTACCCTTATGGGAGCTATCTACATGGCAAAAGGAGATGGTACCGAATGATACCATTATTTTATTATCTTGCACTTTCAGCTATCATATTCTCAATAGGTCTCTTTGGGTTCATGACCCAGAGAAGTGGTATCAGGATGCTTATGTGCGTGGAGCTGATGCTGAACGCCGCCAACATCAACCTGGTGGCATTCTCAAGCTATAATGCAGACCTTACGGGGCAGGTGTTTGCTTTGTATTCCATTGCTCTTGCAGCAGCTGAGACGGCCATTGGTTTTGCGATCCTGATGTCCATCTATAGAGTGAGGGATATGATCGATCTTGACAAGATCAATGTATTGAGGTGGTAAAAATGGCGATAGAAGACATGGCATTTTTAATACCTGTACTGCCGGCACTTGCTTTCGTGCTCACGTTCTTCCTGGGTAAGAAGCTTCCAAATGGCGGAGCCATCATCCCCATTATTGCTATCTTTACCTCTTTCGTGATCTCATTGATGATCACACTGAACCTGTTGCAGAACCCCGAGCAGGTTATTTCTCAGTCGTACGACTGGTTTGCCATACTCAATGTGGGTGTACTTATTGATCCCCTGGCTGCTGTGATGCTGTCCATGGTTTCCTTTGTCAGTTTGCTTATCCACATCTATGCTGTTGGCTACATGTCCCATGACAAAGCTCAGCCCAGATACTTTGCAGAGACAGCCCTCTTCACAGCTGCAATGCTCGGAGTGGTCCTTTCTGACAATATCCTTCAGTTCTTCATATGCTGGGAACTCGTGGGCCTGTGTTCTTACCTGCTCATTGGCTTCTGGTTCGAAAAACCATCAGCCGCTTCTGCAGCCAAAAAGGCTTTCCTGACCACAAGGGTTGGTGACGTGATGTTCCTTGCAGGTATCATCCTGCTATTTGCCGACATCTTCAGGATACTCAACGGTTCCATCCCTGAAGGCGTATATGTTCTAAGGTTCGATGAGATCTTCACTCATATACCTGAAATAGCAGCCCTAAACACACAGATCTTCGGATTTGAGGTAAGTCATCTGACCATTATCACTCTGCTCTTCTTCGGAGGCGCCGTAGGTAAATCCGGTCAGTTCCCTCTGCATGTGTGGCTGCCGGATGCAATGGAAGGTCCGACTACCGTTTCTGCTCTCATCCATGCGGCAACAATGGTTACAGCCGGTGTATACCTGGTTGCAAGGACATTCCCCATGTTCCTTGCAGCTCCTTATTCATTGCTCGTAGTTGCATATCTTGGAGCCTTCACTGCTCTGTTTGCGGCTACCATGGGACTCGTTATGAACGATATCAAGCGTGTTCTGGCTTTTTCCACTATCAGTCAGCTTGGATATATGATGCTCGGACTTGGAATGGGTGCAGTCATCGGAGTAACCGCAGTTGGAGATTCACTGTTCCACCTAATCAACCACGCATTCTTCAAGGCACTTCTTTTCCTGTGTGCCGGAAGTGTGATCCACGCAGTTGGAACTCAGGATATAAGACAGATGGGTGGCGTGAGAAAAGTCATGCCTATAACATTTGCGACCATGCTGATCGCGTCACTGGCTCTGGCAGGTTTCGGTATCCCGGGCACTTCCATCGGTGTAAGTGGCTTCTTCAGTAAGGATCCAATAATCGAAGCAGCATATCTTTTCGGTGAGTCCACAGAAAACTGGTTGCCCTATGTATTCTCGATAGTGGCTGCTTTGCTCACATCTATCTATATATTCAGATTGATCTTCATGACCTTTACAGGTAAGCCAAGGACCAATTATAAAGGGCACGAATCTCCATCCGTGATGACCGTTCCCCTAATGATATTGGGTGTTCTGGCACTTGTATTCGGTG
>NZ_JBFXHJ010000152.1:0-4842 GCF_050177135.1 Methanomethylovorans sp. | reverse complement strand
TCCTTTAAGGTAGTATAACATAAGCCAAACCGAAGCAACAGCTTGAGATAGCACGGTTGCAATTGCAGCGCCTTCAACACCCATTCCATAACCAAACATGAAAACCGGATCAAGTATTATATTGAGGCCGCCTCCTAGAAGCATAGCATTCATAGCAAGGCGGGAATTGCCTTCTGATCGGACAATATTCTGAACAGCCACCCCAAAAACAAAGAAAATACCGCCTAAAATAATATACTTAAGGTAATCTCTGGCATAAGGCAGAACTCCGGCAGTTGCCCCGAATACCTTTAAAATGGGTTCGAGGTAAAGAAGGCAAGGAACGACTATAAGCACACTTAAAACCAAACTTAGGGAAAAAACATTCCCAAGAACTCTTTCTGCTTTTTCATTATTTCGTGCTCCAAGAGCCCGGGAGATTATGGAAGATCCACCTGTTCCAAGAACAATTCCAAATGCCATTATGATCATTTGAACTGGGAAAGCTATTGAAAGACCGCCTATAGCCCGGACACTATCTTCTCCATACGCCATTCCCACGAAAAAAGTGTCCACTACATTATAAAGAGCCTGTACCAGCATTCCAATGATAATGGGAGTTGAAAGCTTAAACAGGAGCTTTCTTACATTATCTTTACCAAGAAAATCACTTTTTTCTTCCATTTTCTCATCTCGGTAGTTTTTACTTCATCTCACTTGATTTATCAGATGGAGGCTCGAATCCAGGCTCAAAAAGTTTAATAGCAGCTTTATGGAGAAGTAGCTTCAAAATTTCTGTTTCCACATATGTAAAATCCGAAAAGAGAATTTTGATCATAGAAGCTTGTTTTTCCAATATTAGTTCTCTCATCCCCTTGCCTTTTTCAGTCAGGTAAACCTTGTAAGCTCGAAGATCATTTTCATCCCTTTGCCTGTAAACATAACCTTCTTGTTCAAGACTCTGGATTGATCTGGCACTTGTTGCTTTGCTCACTTTCAGGAGTTTTGCAATGGCTTCTTGGGATATTCCATCATAATGATATAAAACCAGTAAAAACTCAAATTGCCCGCTTCCAATTCGATAAGCTTCGAGTTCTTTTGCCATATAGGCTAAATTGCTCCGCTGAATGTGGGCAATCGAACCTAGTAACATCATTGCATCATCCATACTTTACCCTTCACTTTCAGAATCTGAATATTTTTGTTGAAATTTGACACATTATATAAATAGTAGCATATGAAACTGAATTGATATTTGTAAAATATTATTTTTCGCTTTTCATTGCTCCAAAATAGCTATCGATAAGCTGATCTTTACTAAGATAAATCTTGCACAATATGGACAGATTATTCCATATGAGACTATCAACAGCTTGATAGCTGTATGAGATATATAATAGTTCCGCATGAAACTAAAGTACAACGATAATTCATATGTAAATATCAAATTACTTTAACATAACATAAAAGTATCTATTAAATTTAATATTATTCTACTACTTCCCTTTGTTATGAGGATCTGCAAAATCACTAAATTATTTAAGAAGAGCAGATGTGCAGAGTCAATCTATTTTTCATGAATTACAAAGTGCAAAGAAGTTACTTGTAAAACTAAATATGGATATCGCTTTGTAAATATTTGCATCAACACAAGTAGCAAAAAAGACATCTATTGACTCAATACTCCTACTGTATGATAATTACCGCAATGTGGAGGTAATCTCCACTTTTGATTTATAATCATTTTAACAATGTAGGGATTGCCTTTCATCAAAAAAGATGTGAGGTACCACCCAACACAGCCATCCCCAAACTCCTATGAGTGGCACCACAAAAAGGAGGGAATAGGAGGCATTCCACTCTCCTGTGGATGCCTCCTTTAGGAGATTGACTAAAAAGTAGATTAGTGGTATATAATGGAGAGATATTGTGAAAAAAAGTTACGGGTTAAAAAATTATACTGCCCTTGATAAAAGACGATTCAATCTGTTAGTATGGAATATGGTGAAAAGCTTGTCCAATAGTACAGAGCAAGTTCCATCTCCATCTGTTTCTTCCAGAATCTAAAATAAGGAGATTTCCTTATGGTTGATAACTTTGATGAAGATTTGAATAACAATACTAATTCTTCTACACTCCTTAAACTGAAGGATGTCTGGAAGATCTACCAGATGGGAGAAACTGAATTCGCTGCTTTGAAGGGTATTGATCTAACTATATCAAAAGGCGAGTTTGTGATCATACTGGGTCCAAGCGGTAGTGGGAAAAGTACTTTGATGAACTTGTTAGGCTGCCTTGATATACCAAGTAAAGGCACTGTTTTTCTCAATGGAAAAGATATCTCACAGCTTGGTGAATCTGAACTTGCAATCATTAGAGGTAAAATGATAGGTTTCATTTTCCAGCAGTTCAACCTGCTACCCACTTTAAACACACTCGAAAATGTAATGCTTCCTTTAGAATTCCAGGAAGTAGATTCTTCTTTTGCTACTGACAAAGCCACTAAACTATTAGATATGGTAGGCTTGTCACAAAAAGCGCATAATCTACCATCACAATTGTCTGGTGGCCAGAGACAGAGAGTTGCCATTGCTAGATCACTAGCCGTTGACCCTGATATTATACTGGCTGATGAACCCACAGGTAACCTCGATAGCAAAACAGGAACATACATTCTTGATTTCTTGAGTGATTTGCATAAGAAAAAGGGAAAGACGATTATCATCGTAACACACGATGTGAGTCTTGTCAGATACGCTGAACGAGTCTTTCACATCAAGGATGGACTAGTAGAATCAATAGAAGAAAGAAAAAACAATTAAGGTGACTATAATGAAAAAATTGTTGTTGATTGTGCTCATAATGCTATCTCCCATCGCAAATGCTGCTGCAGCAAGCAATTATGTGGATGCTTCCGGTGTAAGTGTTGCAATTATGAGCCAAACTCCAAACCCTGCAAGACCAGGTGAAACAGTTGAACTGACCCTTAGTGTGCAGAACTTCGGAAATGAGAATCTTAAAAATATAGTTGTGACTGCACAACCTGAATATCCATTCTCACAGGTAAATGGTGAATCATTAACTAAGACAATACCCTACCTCAATGCCAGACAGGACGACGATGAGGCTGCGACAGTAAAATTGAAGTTGAAGATAGATAGTGACGTACCAGCAGGCGCATATGAGCTGGACATTGTTACTACTGATTCAAGTGGTACAACTAAAACAACTACACTGGATATTGAAGTAAGAGGTAAGGAATACGCTCAGATTGTGACAATAAGCAAGTCTAGCATAGACTTTGCCACTGAGGAGCAACTTGATTTTGTAGTTACAAACACTGGAACTTCCCCCTTGAAGAATATGCAGATATCCTGGGATGATTCCACAGGAACGATTTTACCTGTATATTCATCGAATACCAAATACATTAGATATCTTGCTGCCAACCAATCTGTAACTGTCGGTTATATAGTAATGGCTGATGTGAATGCAGATCCAGGTCTTTACCAATTGGATGTTACCCTTCAGGTAGAGGACTATAACTCAAATGTCAGTACAATTTCAACGAAAGCTGGAATGTTTGTAGGAGGCGGGACGGATTTCGACGTTGCATTCTCAGATAATTCCGATGGAGAGCTGTCTTTCTCAGTTGCTAATATAGGCAATAATGAAGCTTATTCAGTGAAAGTATCTATCCCTGAACAGGATGGTTATACTGTATCAGGCAGTTCTTCTTCAATTGTAGGTAATCTGGAAAAAGGAGACTATACAATTGCCTCTTTTGCAATAGCAAAGGAGGGAGTAGGAAATGCTCAAAGCACTCCTAATGGGAAATCAAGCACAAATACATCAGAAACCAGCAATGAACTAAAAGTTTTGATAGAATACACAGACTCTGCAGGTCAGAGGAATACTGTAGAAAAATCAGTTCAGATTTCACAGGACACAACCTCAGCAAATTCTAATGTACAAACGAATTCGTCAAGCTTAAGCTCAATCGTATACATCATTTTGATAGCAGTGGCTCTTGCCGGATATGTAAAGTATTACAAAAAAAGGCATGGTGAGAATCCTGCTGCAGTTCAAAAGCTGGGTTCACTTTTACAACATGGAAAAAAGAAAGAAGGTAATTAACGATGAAGACCAGCGGCTATCTGAAGATGGCTTTAAGCATTCTGTATCATAGTAAGATCCGCAGCTGGCTCACAATTATAGGAATAGTGATAGGCATAGCTTCGGTCGTAACTATAATTTCCATTAGCGATAGTATGACTGCAGACATGGAAGAGCGTATGTCGGAATTCGACCTAACTATAATTACTATCACACCTGGCTATAGCAAGGCTTCGTCAGTAATGGGACCACCGGGGATGGGGGGTGGTTCCTCTACAGATGCTGAACTTACTAAAAAGGATATAAGAGATATTAAACTGATAAGCAATATTTCCTATATAGATGGGCGTATATCAGGCGGAGACGAAGAGGTATACTTTATGGGTGAATCTGCAAGTCTCTCCATAAACGGCGTCGATTCCCAAGTATGGCAGTATATGTCCACATATGAGCTGGAATCCGGAAGGATGCTTGATCCGGCGGACAATAATGTTGCAGTCATAGGCTATAGCGTTGCACATGAAGTTTTTGATAATCAGATCAGTGTGAACAGGATAGTTAAAATCAATGAAAAATCCGTTCGAGTAGTAGGCATTCTTGAAGACGGAGAAGACGATAATGCCATTTATATGCCTATAGATGCAGCAGTGGATATAATAGAAGATGCAGAGAATGAGGTTTATGATTCAATTGTTGTGCAGGTAAACGATGTAAATAATGTAGAAACAGCAAAAGAAGAAATTGAAA
>NZ_JBFXHJ010000151.1:0-4873 GCF_050177135.1 Methanomethylovorans sp. | reverse complement strand
GTGGAGCCTGCGGAAAAGCCCAAGTCTGCACGCATCATCAGGAAGGTCATGGACAAGCAGCAGCTTACCAAGGACGAGATCTACGAGCTTGTGAAGGACATCGTGGAAGAGAACCTGACAGATATAGAGATCTCAGCTTTCCTGACAGCTTCTTACATCCACGATATGACCGAGGAAGAGACCGAGTGGCTGACCCGTGCCATGGTGGACTCCGGAGAGAAGATACAGTTCGACATGCACCCTATCATGGACAAGCACTCTATCGGAGGTGTGCCAGGCAACAAGATCACCCTGCTCATAGTGCCCATAGTGGCAGCCAATGGCCTGCTCATACCAAAGACCAGCTCCAGGGCAATAACAGGGGCAGGGGGTACTGCAGACCTCATGCAGGTGCTCGCACCTGTGGAATTCACAGCCGCCCAGATCAAGGAAATGACGCAGAAGGTCGGTGCGGTCATAGTGTGGGGAGGAGCTACCAACATAGCCCCTGCTGATGACAAGCTTATCAAGGTGGAATATCCGCTCTCCATAGATCCGCACTGCCAGTTGCTTGCATCCATCATGGCAAAGAAGAGCGCTGTGGGAGCAGACAAAGTAGTTATAGACATACCCATGGGCTCCGGTACCAAGATACCTGATATGAAAACAGGGCGGAAGCTGGCCAGGGATCTCATAAACCTCGGAGAGCGTCTGGGAATGGATGTTGATTGTGCCCTTACCTATGGTTCATCTCCTGTAGGACGGACCATTGGTCCTGCCCTTGAGGTCAGGGAGGCTCTTACAGTACTGGAAAGCATGGAAGGCCCTAACAGCCTTATTGAGAAAAGTGTTGGCCTTGCAGGTATGCTTCTGGAGATGGGAGGTGTCGCAGCCAAGGGGCAGGGACGCGATCTGGCACTTGAGACCCTCAAAAATGGCAAAGCTCTGGCCAAGCTCAAGGAAATAATAGCCATACAGGGTGGAGATCCCAACGTTACCAGTAACGATATACAGATCGGTGAATTCAGTGCACAGATAAAAGCTCCCAGCAATGGATATATCATTGAGTTCCGCAACAAGCGCATTGTACAGATAGCAAGGCTGGCGGGTGCACCCAACGACAAAGGCGCTGGTGTGTATATCCACAGGAAACTTGGCGAATCCGTACAGCAGGGTGAACCCGTTATAACCATCTATGCAGAAAAAGAGGCAAAACTGCAGGCAGCTCTCAAGAGTGCCAGACAGGACCCGCCCTTGATAGTAGAAGGCATGCTCATTGAAAGGGTGACCGATATCCGCGAGGTTTAACGGGTACAGTGAACATCATGCGAAGAATAGTGATCTTACGTCTCGGACACAGGGCCTTCAGGGACAAGCGCATAACCACGCATGTAGGGCTGACAGCCCGGGCCCTTGGTGCCGAAGGTATGCTGCTCGCCTCTGATGACCCCAGCATCAAGCAGAACATCGAGGACGTGGCCACCCGCTGGGGAGGTAACTTTTACGTTACCAACGACGTGAACTGGAAGCATGAGGTCAGGGAATGGAAAGACGCAGGCGGGAAGGTCTGCCATCTTTCTATGTACGGCATAAATCTTCCGGATGCTGTGGACGAGATCAGGCAATGTGAGCAGCTCATGATAGTGGTGGGTGCAGAAAAGGTCCCATCCGAAATATACGACCTCGCAGACTGGAACATTGCAGTAGGTAACCAGCCTCATTCTGAAGTTGCAGCTATTGCCATAACCATGGATCGCATAGCTGTAACTGATCCTCTGAAAAATTCATTGCCAGGAGGACAACTGTCCATAGTGCCTATGGAACGGGGGAAAAAGGTCATCGAAAGACAATGATCATCTGTTCTTTTTTACAAGAACCCGCAAAAGAAAAAGCACATTGGGAAAAAGTTAGGAGATGCAACAACTGTTGCATCCTTTATTATTTAGAATTGCTTATTGAAAACAATGGACTTTAACATCATCTGTTTCAGATGGTCTCGTTCAAAGTTTCGTTGACAGCTGCTACGGTTTCGTTCAGGACTTCTCCTGCTGTTTCCTCTACCCCGACCACTGCAGGATATGCTGTTTCATTCATGACCTCTTCAGTAGCATTTACGGTTTCGTTTACGGTTTCTTCAACCTGTTCGGTAGCTTTGTCTGCACATCCGGAAATGGCCACTAAGCCCATAACCAGAAGTCCCAGTATTAAAAAGTTAAGCATTTTCTTCAACGTAATCACCTAGCCTGTTATTGTACCCATATATGTGAAACGCCAATATCGGACCACTAAGTTTAGTACCGGTGTGGGACTTGGTATTTGAACCCATTGGTCGCAATTCGGACATTTTACTATTTATTAACTATATGGTATATATCACTATATAGTAGGTGAATAGCATAATATCTATGCGTTATAAATCTTTCGGTTTTTTACTGGGATCGATAATTACGTAGTCGGATGACCCGTATAATATTCCATTAGAGTAAAAAAATAATAATCTATTATGCAATTGTGCATCCAAGGTAGGAATAAGAATTTATTGGTCTTCTATTTTCATGTGTTTCATTTAACAATAATTTATAATATCTCACAAGATATGAGAAATTCTAAATATTGTGCTAAACCAGTGCACAGGCATGCAAGATATCCCTGTAAGTGATCTTATCATCCTCAGTGCTGATCTCGAAGATATGCCTTTGGTGTTAGAATTTGTAAAAGGGATCGTAGAATATGAACTTCAAAAAGCTTTCTTTGGGGAAAGGCCATATGCTGAAGCCCTTATAGTTGAGCCTGATAGCGTACCAGGGGGTTTTGTGGTTTTTTCCACAACTTTTCGACATTCGTGCGAAAACCCGGATTATATCCGGAAGACATATATGTGCTTCCCGAGCACCGTGGCAAAGGGATTGGAGCTGCTTTGTTCACGAAATGCGTCTGCATAGCCAAAGAACTCGATTGCGGGCGGATGGAATGTAGTGCCTTGCATTGGAACCCTGCATATAAGCTCTACGAAAGGTTCGGTGCTCAGGCCCTTGAAGACTGGATAATATACCGCATGGATGAGAGGATGATCTCAGATACGATATTTTAAAACACCTAAGGAACTAAAGCACCTTGCTCAAAAACGCAATGGTCCTTTCATTCCTTGCATGGCTGAATATATCCTGTGGTGTTCCTTCCTCTACTATCATGCCATCATCAATGAAAAGCACTCTGTCACTGACTTCCCGCGCAAATCCCATTTCATGGGTGACCACTACCATCGTCATCCCCATCTTTGCCAGGTCGTTCATCACATTCAGTACCTCTCCTACCATTTCAGGATCAAGGGCCGAGGTAGGTTCATCAAAAAGCATGACCTTCGGACGCATGGCCAACGCACGTGCTATTGCCACTCGCTGTTTTTGCCCGCCGGAAAGAGCGGCAGGATACACATGTGCCTTATCTCCCAGCCCAACCTTGCGCAACATTTCCAGTGCCCTTTTTTCGGCTTCTTCCTTTGGGACTTTCCTTACTTTGATAAGAGCAAGTGATACATTCTCCAGAGTTGTTTTATGAGGGAAGAGATTGAAATGCTGGAATACCATGCCTACCTCTTCCCGGATCTTATTGATATCAATACGAGGGTCTGTTATTTTTTGCCCATCGATCCAGATGTTTCCTGAAGTGGGTCTTTCCAGAAGGTTGATACAGCGCAGGAACGTACTTTTTCCGGAGCCTGAGGGGCCTATAACACAGAACACTTCACTTTCCTTCACTTTAACTGATATACCTTTGAGAACCTGCAGGTCTCCAAAGCTCTTATACAGGTCCTTAATCTCTATCACTTACACCAAGCCTCCTTTCAGAATATGCAACCAGCCTGGATATTACAATGGTCATTACAAGATACATAAGGGCTACAGCTATATACACAGGGAAAGATGCAAAGGTCCTCGAAATATAAAGCTGGCCGTTCTTTAGCAGTTCATGCACCCCGATGACAGCCAGAAGGGAAGAGTCTTTCAACAAAGCTATAAATTCGTTACCCAGGGGTGGTATTATCCTTCTGAAAGCCTGGGGGAGGATGATCTCTTTCATAGCTATTGTTTCTGTCATACCTAAAGAGCGAGCAGCTTCCATCTGTCCTTTATCGATGGACTGGATACCTGCACGCACGATCTCTGCAATGTAAGCTCCACTGTTTATGCTGCAAACAATGACACCAGCAAGAATAGGGTCTATTGATAGTGGTCTGCCCGTTACATTTGAAAAAAGACCCGGGATACCATAGTAAAAAAGCAGTATCTGCACCAGAAGTGGCGTTCCCCTTATGAAGTCCACATAGGCAATGGAAGGATAGCGGAAAATTTTTTTTCGGGATAATTTTCCAAGTCCTGATATTGTTCCAAGGATAAGGCCAAAGAACACCCCCAGGCTTGTGACCTCTATGGTCACCATCGATCCCAAAAGAAGATCAGGGAAAACTTTGACGATGTGATCTATATATGTATCCAGGAGAGACAACTTCACTACCTCATGGTGGATTGGAGAATAGTTGAAAAACTCTATTTATAGCTTTATAGCCAACACATGGACGAAATATAAACATGGCGATAAGTTCGCTCTTATGGGAAGTGAACTACGTCAGACCAAAAATTATTGCATGCAACATTTGTTGCATGCCACTACGAATTTCAGAAGTATTTTGCCATTATCTGATCGTAGGTTCCATCTTCCTTGACGTTTGCAAGACCCTGGTTCAGCATAGTAAGGAGCTCAGTGTTCCCGCTCTTTACAGCGAACCCGTATGAATCACTCGTTATTTCATCATCCACGATCTTTATGACACCTGGGTTCTGGCTCATGAAAGCCTGAGTTACCGGCAGGTCATTTATTGTGAAGTCTGCACGAC
>NZ_JBFXHJ010000150.1:0-5088 GCF_050177135.1 Methanomethylovorans sp. | reverse complement strand
TATAGGCAAAACAGAGTAGATCACCGAGGCAGCTATAGTTGGTCCGGTTCCCAGACGCAGCAGAGGCAAAAGAATGACCAGCAATGCCAGATCAGGTATTGTTTCCAGAATATTGAGGAAGTTAAGTGCCGGGGAAGCTATCCCCGGCCTGATGTAGATCAGCACTCCCACACTAACGCCTATTATCACCGATATGATCAGGGCGATACTGAACATTTCCAGGTGTTCAATGGTCCGCACGGTAAGCAGGTGCTTGTCCCACAATGCCACAATTTCGTGGAAATCCTCTATCATCTTGCTCCATTTAACTTTCCATTATATTAACTTCAAAAGCACTTCGTCAGATACCAGCATCCCGCCTACTGTATCTCCGTTCATGACCATTGCCATGTATTCCCCGCTCCTTTTCATCTCAGAGAGTGCTGTTGCCACCGAGTCACGCAGAGCAAAGACCTTCATGGGCTTTGCTATGTCTCTCAGAAAAGGATGTTCATCCTCACACTTTAACAGGTTCACCATTTCCACTTTGCCTACCAGCATACCATTCTCAAAGACGATACCGATCTCAGTATCCCTGTCTTTCATGATCTCCACTGCATCACAGGCATCCACTCCCCCGTCCAGGATATACTTCTCATCCAGTGGGGTCATCAGGTCCTTGACATTCAATGTATCCATATGCTTGAACTTCCGTTCAGTATCCACGATATCTGCGACCAGGTCGTTCACAGGGTCAAAGATGAGATCTTCCGGAGCACCCACCTGCACAAGCCGGGCATTGTCCATGATGGCTATCCTGTCCCCAAGTCTGAACGCCTCTTCTATATCGTGGGTGATGAAAACTATAGTCCTGCCTATCTCTTTCTTTATTTCCAGGAACTCTTCTTGTAACTGCTTTCGCAAGATCGGGTCCAGAGCCCCAAAGGGTTCATCCATCAGAAGAAGTGGCGGGTCCATGGCAAGAGCCCTGGCAAGACCCACACGCTGCTGCTGTCCTCCGCTTAGTTGTCGTGGGTACCTCTTAATGAACCTGTCCGGTGACAGGGAAACGAAATCCAGCAGATGACGCACTCTTGCGTTTGTCCTTTTCTCGTTCCAGCCCTCAAGTTTAGGGACCAGGCCCACGTTCTCCCCGATCGTCATGTGAGGGAACAGGCCAATGTTCTGTATCACATAGCCCATGTTCCTTCTGAGCCTTACAGGGTCTAACTGCATGACATCCTGTCCATTTATCCGGATGCTCCCTGTGTCCGGTTCTATCATCCTGTTGATCATCCGAAGTGTTGTGGTCTTGCCGGAACCGCTTGGCCCGATGAGGATCAGCAGTTCTCCCCCCTCTATGACAAGGTCCAGGGATTCCACAGCATAACGGGAACCATATTTCTTGCTTACCTGCTGCAGTTCAATGGAATCTATCCTTTCAAACAATCTCTGGGTCGGCATCTTTTGTTTCCGGGTATTGTTTTGTAAAAAAGTAATGGAAGAGACTTATAGATACTTATGCTTCAATAAGCCCTTCCTGGACAAGGAACTCCCTTGCGATATCCCGTGGCTCCATCTTGTCCACATCGAACTTGTAGTTAAGTTCTCTCATGGTATCTGTATCTATCCTGCCATCCAGTTTCTTTAAAGCCTCCACCGCATCAGGATTACTATTCGCGAAATTTTCTGTCATGATGTAGATAGCATCATAAGGAGGCAATGCATTCATGTCATCCTCAAGTACCCTCAGGTTGAAGACCTCGTTCCTGGTATCCGTAGTATATGCGGATATGGCATCCACGTCATCGATCCTGATAGCCTCGTACATCACCGTGGCTACCGCCTGTTTGTAATCCTTGAACTCTATGGCGTATACGTCCTTTATGCGGGGCAGCCCATCCTCACGGGTGGCGAACTCAGGGTCAGTACCTATGGTCATCTGGGAAGCATATTCTTTCAGATCGCTGATCTTCGTGACGTTATTTGCCTCCGCCCAATCCTCTTTCACTGCGATGGCATACGCATCCTCGAATCCCGGACTGCTGACGATCAATATCTTGTCAGTCTCCTTCAATCCCTTTTCAGTTTCAGTATACACTACTTCAGGGTCCCACACTTCCAATGCTGGCTCTTTGAGGATCTGGCTGTAGGCGGTTCCTGTGTATTCCACATAGGTGTTTATTTCGTCCTTCTTCAATGCTTCATAATTGACGAACGTCCCTCCCAGCCCTTCGATGACATCGGTCTCATATCCCGCATCTTCCAGCATAAGGGCTGCCATGTGAGCAAGTATGTACGATTCCTGGAAGAGTTTGGATCCTATTACCACAGTAGGCTTTTCATCAGTTGTCTTTTCTGAACAACCGCTTGCTATCAAAGCAAAAACTATAACTAATACCATCAGGACAGACTTTCTCATTCGTATACCACGTCCGCTTTCGCTTTTTTAAATAACACATTAAGCAAATTTCCACAATAGATAGGGGTCGAACTTATTCCTTGAGGTGCTGGATCTTCCTGAAGTATCTATCGATCTCTTCCCAGTTGAGGATGTTCCAGAAAGCATCTATGAATTTACCTCTCTCGTTCTTGTAATCCAGATAGTAGGCATGCTCCCATACGTCTATAGCCATAAGGATAGGAAAATCCGGGAACGTATTGACATTATGCTTTTCTATCTGCATGATCCCCAGCCTTTTGGTGTCATTGCAGAAGGTAAGTGCTGCCCAGCCTGAACCTTCCACGCTTGCTGCCGTCTGAGTGAACTCCTTTTTGAAACGCTCGAAGTTCCCGAAATCTTCCTTTATGACTTCGGCCAGTTCACCTACGGGCTCTTTTGTGGCATTTCCAGCAGGGGTCATCTCCCACCAGAAATAATCATGCAACACATGACCGCCCAGATTAAAGGCCACAGCTTTTGCAGTTGCCTTGTAGTCAAAGTCCGTGCCTTCCTTGCGGGCCTTTTCCATCATCTGCAGCAGTGAGTTCACATTAGTGACATAGGCCTGATGGTGCTTGTCGTGGTGTATACGCAGTTGCTCTTCTGAAATATACGGTTCAAGGTCCGCATAACCATATTTCAGAGCCGGTAATTTATACAGTTCTTTAGCCATAGTAGATTCCCCATATTGATCGGTCCAAAGGGTCTGTTCTATAATATTGAGGGAGTATCTGAAAGGATAACTCCGGTTACAGATCCTGCTAACCAATTCCCTGATTCCATACTCACAAAATATCTCAGACCACAATGTTGCTTGAATTCCCACAAAATTTCCGATACAACAAGTAGTCCTATATATTGCATTCAAAAAGCTTCTATATATACTTATGGAATAAGGTTCCGGTAAAAAACAAAATTATCAACAGCAGTAGACAATAACAGATAATGGTGAAGCAGATGCTGCATGGCATTTAAACAGAATTAGCAAGCCCTCTGCCCACTATGCCTCTGAAACTTCCCGTATCCTCTTTTCCTGCTCTTTCATCTCCTTGATCTCTCTCAGACGGCGGATGATGACCTCCAGCAGGAATATAATGAGGGCTGCCAGGATAAAGTAGATCTTCTGGCTTACGGATTCTTTGATAGGTTTCTGGGAATTATCCTTTGCGTCCGTTAAGAGCAGAGCCTGGGCTTCACTCTTCGTATATGTCTTTCCACCATTGGCCTTGATCATCATTTCAAGGTCCGGGTTAACACCCACATCCCTGTATTCCAGAGCATAGTTCACTGCTATCGGATATCCAGAGATGTGATGCACTCCCACCTGACCAACGTCTACCGTTGCTTCATAGGTGTTCCTGCCTGTAAGCGAAAGGTCGATAGGCTTCCCTTCAAGCTCGATGGTGGGTATACCTTCGTCATACATGGTGAGCTTAAGCTGTGCGGGAGTACCGAACCATGTGTCCTCTGCCTCCAGCATGGCTCCTTCCTCCACCTGCGGATCACCAATAAGCCAGTTCATGGTTGATGAAGTGAGCTTTGAGTTATTGCCGGAGTACATCTGTGTGCTCCACATGTTGTCATAACCTTTACCATTGTCCGTACTCAGGGAAGCCACGCGTCCCAGTCCATATCTCCACACAGTGAGCACAGGTTTGCCTGTGGAAGTAAGGATCAGCCTGTCAGCACCCGGCTTTGGCGTTACGTCATTGTAACCTGTGATGTTGCCTGAAATATTCACATTCTTGGTGATGAAGTGTGTGGGATTGTATTTTATAAGAGCAAATGCGCTATGATCCACTGATTCATTGGTATCCGGCTGTTCCAGCCCATCGAAGACAATGTTTACCCTTTCTCCCTGTTGGATCTGGAAATAAATGCCATTTACTTCCTGCATCAAGCTCTCTCCATATATTAACCGTGTTTTGGGGTCCCTGTACATGGTTGCAGAACTAAATACGTGGACAAAATACAGTTTTACATTCTGTTCAGTTAGTTTTTTCGCGACTTCAAGACTTTGAGTGTAATAATCAGCGATACCTCCATCAGAGACAATAATGACATCCAGTTCACCAGTACCGCTTTTTAACCATTCGTCAGCAATGGACAAACCACTGTCCAACGATGTCTGACTGGTTAAACTGGGAGTCAATGCTAAAATTTGGGATTCAAGTCGTTCTATATTTGAGGGTACACCAAAATATACCAGACCATCAGAAACATCAGTGGCTTCCGTACCGAAAGCAATAACACCTACATTTGCACTCCGAAGACCCTCATTTCGTAATATTGATATGGCATTTGCTTTGATCTCATCGCCTATTGGATTCCCCTGTACTCCAACAGAATCTTCAGTTGCAGCTGTTGATTCATTGATGGTACTTGAAGAAACATCGATCACCAATACCACATTCCTGCCGCCTTTCCATTCGGTGGCTTTGGAATATACGGGCAATAACCCTTCAAGGGATGAATTCAGATAATTCCCATAGTCATAGGAACTGTCCCCTCCCACCACGTACAGGCCGTTGCCAGAGCTAACATAATCTTTCAGGGTCTGTACGTCTGATCCGGATAGAGCATTGATGTTCCTGTTGTCCAGAACCACGGCCTTTTTATTTTCGAGGTCAGTTAGCTGCTCATTAGTTGAGGTATCATACAGCTTA
>NZ_JBFXHJ010000149.1:0-5148 GCF_050177135.1 Methanomethylovorans sp. | reverse complement strand
ATATGAGAATCAGTTCTTTATTATGTCCAAAAATAATTCCTGTTTCAGGACAGGACTAGAACTCAGAAAAATAGCGTTTTGTTGTCAATAAGGAAGTAAAGTTGTATTTCAATGTTTACTCAATCCCTTTGTTCATATCATGTATCATAGTCTGTATTCTTCTCTATTACATTAAAGACTACAAAAAAACCCCCGGTTCAAAATACATACCGTTGCTTCTGAGTTCCATAGCATTTTATTCTTTTTTTTATGCACTTGAGATATCGTCTACCGATCTTCAAACACTTATGCTATTTTACAAGCTGGAATACATAGGTATCTCCTTTGTTCCTTTATTCTTCCTGTTATTTATAATGAGCTACAGTGGGAAAAAGAACATATTACCGATGCCCTTAATGGCTTTTTTTTTGGGAATTTCGATCACAACCATTCTGGTTGTTTTCACCACGGAACACCACACATTGTTCCACAGGATATACTATATAAATTATGATGGCTTGTTCCCGGTATTGGACTATGGTCCTGGTATATGGTACTGGGTGCATTTTTCATACACCATCCTCTGCACCATTCTGGGTCTTATTCTTCTTTTCAGTATGCTTCCAGGAACACTTCCCGTTTTCCGCAAACAGATCGCTATTGTAATACTCGGTTCCTCCATACCGCTTTCAACCCTTCTGATCCATCTGGCTGGAATGGCTCCATGGGGTATTGATCCTTCTCCCTTTTCCCTCACATTGAGTGCTATAATTATATTCATAGGATTTACACGATATAAATTGTTCAATCTGACCCCTCTGGCTCGGAGCCTGCTTTTTGAGAATCTCCCTGAAAGTGTCATAGTTTTTGATACGAAACAGAGAATTCTGGATTATAATAATTCTGCTATAAATGATCGGTACATAAAACCAAAGGACGTAGGAATGCATGTATCGGAATTGCCTGAACCATGGTGTGATCTTTTAAAAAGAAAAACTGATGCCACTGAAAAAAAGAATATCGAGATCGGGGAGGAAATTGAAGGTTTCCCATTCTGGTTCAATGTTACATTCCTGCCCTTGCATGACAAACGTGGGAATATTATGGGACAGATGGTGATCATAAGAGATATCACTAGCATTAAGAATCTGGAAGAATCCTTGCTTCAGGCAAAAGTTGTTGCTGAAACTGCAAGCCGCACAAAGAGCGAGTTCCTTGCCAACATGAGCCATGAACTACGTACTCCTCTGAATTCAATAATTGGTTTTTCGGACGCCATGCTGGAAGGATATTCTGGAGAACTTAGCCCTAAACAGGATCACTATCTTCAGCACATCTCAAACAGTGGCAAACAACTGCTCAACCTTATCAATGGAATACTGGACATCGCAAAAATAGAAGCCGGTAAGATGGAGCTTTCTCTTGAGACGATCTATATTGAGCCCCTTCTGACAGAGATATTGTCTACACTAAAGCCTCTTTCAATTAAGAAACAAATAAAGATAAGTATACAGAGAGAAAAAGACACAAATGCTGTAGTAGCTGATGAGGCAAAACTGAAACAGATCATATACAACTTGCTCGGAAATGCTATCAAGTTCACACCTGAAGGAGAGGTGATCAGCATTTGTATAGGGATGGTAGAGAAAATGGTACGCATCTCAGTTATTGACAGTGGCATCGGCATATCTCCGGAGGATCAGAAAAAACTGTTCAGGCCATTCACACAACTGGATTCGACTTACAGTCGCAGGTATCAGGGTACTGGTCTTGGACTTGCACTAACAAAAGAACTAGTTGAATTACATGGTGGCAGGATATGGGTGGAGAGCGAAGTAGGTAAAGGCTCTAAATTCTTTTTTGAAATACCAGCTGCTTAACTCAGTATATCTTCTATCCTTTGATCTGCAGGTATTGGTTGAAAAGATCATATTTTTCACATAGCAAGCATCTATGGTTGCAGAAAGAGCATCTTTTCATGAAGATATGATGGAATTGCAACAGCTTGGGATCTGTTGTTTTGAAGCCTTTTAGAAGAATGCAGATTCGCTATAAGGAAACCACAACAACATTTATTTACACTGTTTATATAGAACAGCTTAATCAACATATTTTTATATTACTATTGTATAACTACCATTACTATAAAATTAAAAATATAGATTAGCACTATTAAAACCATAGTAAGCTATCGGTGAGGGAACATGGCAAAAGTAATGATTGTGGATGACGCGGCTTTTATGCGCATGGTCATCAAGGATATTCTTACAAAGAACGGACATGAAGTTGTTGCAGAGGCTGTAGATGGTCTGGATGCAGTAAAGAAGTACCCACAGGTCAAACCGGAACTTGTATTCATGGACATAGTCATGCCTAATATGGAAGGTATCGATGCGCTCAAGAATATCATGGCTTCGAACCCGGATGCAAAAATAGTGATGTGCTCCTCTATTGGACAGCAGTCTGTAGTGACCGAGGCTCTGAAGATAGGGGCAAAGGACTTTATTGTAAAGCCATTCGATGCAAAGAAAGTACTTGAAGTAGTCAAAAAAGTAATGTAAATATGACCATACGTGTACTTGTTGTTGATGATTCTGCCCTGATGCGTAAGATAATTTCGGATATACTAAACAGTGATCCGGACATAAAAGTTATCGATACCGCTCGCAATGGTCAGGTAGCAGTGGAAAAGGTCGAGCAGCTCAGACCTGACGTGGTTACACTTGACCACGAGATGCCTGTGTTAGACGGCCTTCATGCTCTTGGATATATAATGAGCGAATGCCCCACACCCGTTATCATGCTTTCGGCCGCAGATGAAAAAGGGGCAGAATTGACATTGAATGCTTTTGAATATGGAGCAGTTGATTTTATTCAAAAGCCTTCCGGAACTATAAGCCGTGATATAGAACAGATCGCACAAGAGATCAGATCGAAAGTCAAAGCTGCTGCAAAGGCACAGCTCAAAAACCTGCATTTCATGGAAGAGCATGTGATAAGTTCCGATACGAGAAAAACACATCCTGATAGACAAAAACCAATATCTAATCCCTTAAAATCCAACCCCAGGCGTGTAATGACGAAGAAGATACTTGCAATAGGTTCATCAACCGGAGGGCCAAGAGCCCTTGAACAGGTGATTCCCAAGCTGCCTCAGGATCTGAGAGCTGCAGTGTTGGTGGTCCAGCATATGCCGGCGGGATTTACTGCATCGCTGGCACAACGGCTTAACTCCCAATCAGCATTGGAAGTAAGGGAAGCAAAAGATGGCGACCTGATACGGGAAGGTGTTGTACTCATAGCACCCGGTGACTATCACATGGAAGTAATTCAGAAGATGATAGATGGAAAGACAGTAGAAGTGATCTCACTTAACAAAGAACCCAGGGAATTGGGTGTCAGACCCTGCGTCAATGTGCTCTTCCGAACATTGGCCCCCATATATGGATCTAACATTCTTTCAGTTATCCTGACGGGTATGGGTATGGACGGAGCTGAAGGTGTGGAAATAATTAAGAACGCCGGAGGGAAGGCCATAGCGGAAGATGAGAGATCATGTGTTGTCTATGGGATGCCTAAGGCCATAGTTGATCGTGGGCTGGCAGATCGTATAGTACCTCTTGAGATGATAGCCACAACAATTCAGCAGCTCATATGAAGAGCATCATTAGATGATTGAAGGTCACTGTTGGTGGAAATTATGGAAATGTCGGAATACAAGGAAATATTCAAAGTTGAATCTGAAGAGCATCTTCAGCAACTTAATGAGGCGTTGCTAGGATTGGAACAAAACCCAAATGAGATGGAATATATCAATAATATGTTCCGTTCTGCTCATACCTTAAAGGGTATGTCTGCAACTATGGGATTCAATACAATCGCAGAACTCACTCATGAGATGGAAAACATCATGGATATGATCAGGAAGTCTCAGATAAACCTGACAGAAAAAATAATCGAGATCCAATTTGAGTGCCTGGACACCCTGGAAATGCTTGTTGAGAATATTGATAATCCTGATGCTGTGGACGTGTCCACACTGCAATGTAAACTCCATAGTATAATTATTCCACCTTCAAATGCACAGGATACAATGGCAGTTCCAGCACCTGTTACTAAACAGATAGATCCTGCTCCTGAAAAGAACATCGATACGGAAATTCCTCTAATTCCTGCTACCCAGAGTAGCAATATTACAGAACCATTGCCCTGCAAAGAAGTGATGAGCAAAGAAATTGAGTTCACTCAAGAAGAACTGGCTGAGATCCAGCATGCAAGATCAAGTGATCAAGAAGTATTTACCATTAAAGTGCTTCTTGACGAATCATGTGTACTTAAGGCAGCCCGTTCAAGCATGGTACTTATGAACCTGAATAAGGTAGGAAAAGTCATTAAAACCAAACCTTCAGAAAAAGAGCTTGAAGAAGAAAAATTCGATTTCAGCTTTGTGGTGGTTGTTGCAACTTCTGAAAGCATGGGATCGATACAACAAAAGATAGAGAACATTTCAGAAGTAAAAAAAGTTGAACTAATGACCCTGTATTCTCAAGAAGAAACTACTGATACACATACAGAAGATATTACGAAAGGGAAGGATGTAGATCCAACAAACAAAAATATTATACAACAGAAGAAAAACGAGTCCGTAAAGACCGGGCAGAGCATCAGGGTCAACATTGAAAGACTGGATAACCTCATGAACCTGGTCGGAGAACTCATCATCAATAAGATCAGACTGAACCAACTAGCCACAGGTATAAAATCAAAGGATCTTGAGGAGGCTCTTGGTACCCTGGACAGGCTTACCAATGAGATACAAACAGAGGTAATGGAATCAAGGATGGTTCCCATCGATCAGATATTTAGCCGTTTTCCAAGGATGATACGGGATCTGGCAAAGTCTGAAGGCAAACAGATCAATCTTATGATAGAAGGTAAGGAGATCGAGCTTGACAGAACAGTCCTTGACGAGATAGGCGATCCATTGGTACATTTGTTGAGAAATGCTGTGGATCATGGTATTGAATCACCTCAAGATCGTGCAAAAGCAGGCAAATCACCTGAAGGACTTGTACGCCTTGCAGCATCCCGACAAAGAAATACCGTGCTTATTGAAGTGCAGGATGACGGAAAAGGTATGGATCCTGCAAAATTAAGGGATGCTGCCGT
>NZ_JBFXHJ010000148.1:0-5239 GCF_050177135.1 Methanomethylovorans sp. | reverse complement strand
TGACGGTGGTTGTCACAAAACCAGTGATCACTGTCGAATATTCCGCTACCTATGACAACAGGTTACGTGAGTCTTTACCGAGTACAGTTCTTTACGATTCCACCTATCTTGACATCGGGAAAAGTACTAGTGCTTGCAGGGATGTGCTGATGTTCGATCTTAGCGGGTACGATACAACGGATACAATATCCGAGGCGAAGCTTTCATTGTACTGGTATTATCCCGCAGCCACTACCCGGAATTCTGACACTGTGGTGGAGATATACAGGCCACAGGAATGGGATCCGAAGTATGTTAGCTGGAATGACCGTGCATCTGGCACCCCATGGAGCACAGCCGGAGGAAACTGGTATGATAAGAACGGCATATCTCAGGGCAGCAGCCCATACGCATCTCTTACATTCCCAGCCAGCACAGTGCCTGGAAACAAATACTACGAATTTGACGTGACCGAACTTGTGCAGGAATATGTAAGTGGTGAATATGGCAATACCGGTTTCTTCCTCAAGTCCAGGACAGAGAGCGGTAATTACATTGCCTTCTACAGTTCGGATTGGTCCAATGCTGATCAGAGACCGAAATTGACCGTAACCAGCTGCTGAGGATGAAAGCGATCGAGAGCGAATATAATTTCGCTCTACTCATATTTTTAAGTTTAATAAAATGTGTTTTCAAGGGATCGCATTGTGGAGATGGAAATAAAAATGACCCCTCTGCATCAGATTTTTTAATTTCTTTTTAAGGAAGGATACTTTTTTGATGCTAAAAAGAAACAGAGGAGAAGATCTTATCAAAAAAAAAATCTTCAAAAAAGTTTTATCAATCCTGAATGTAGAGTACATACAGGCATGAGTTTTCCCGCATTTCCATAAAACCCTGTGTTTCGGAAATGCCGGCCTTTTCCAGCAATACCTTCTTCCAGGATTCGGGGGGCAATGCGATCTTACCTGTATATGCTTTTGCAGCTATCTGGGCGTACTGTAAGGGTTTACCGCCTATTTTGATCCTCTTTGCAACCTCGTTACGGTATGTCTGGTGCATCATACAAGCACTGTGTGCAGCAGAAGGCTGTATAGTATGGTTGTAATGATCAGTAGCTTCCATATGCACTGGATTGAAATTACCAAGACGTTTGATATATTCTCTTATGGCCTTTGAAAAAGGACACACATTTGTAACAAAGCCATTGCTGCTGATCTGTTTTATATTCTCAAAGGATGAAAGTACCGATTCCCCGTTGACCACCGCATTAGTGAAGTCTTCCCAGGTATCGTATTCTTCCTCTGGCACAGATTTTGCAAGAGATTTTGCCTGTCCCACTATATAGTTAGTGAAACCTTCAACACCCTGTTTATCAGAGATATCCTCAAAGAAGAGGAAAACAGATACATCAACAAAAGGATTAGAGGCTATTGTTTCTGCCATGTACTTCACCTTACTCCGCTATTTCCTCACCTGCAGATTTACCTTTCACGATCAATGCAAAGACACAGGAAGCACTTCTAAGGATGCTTTTTATATGCCTATCGTCAACATTGATCCTGGCAAGATTTTCTTGCAACATCTTTACTTCTCCCATACGTCCTTTGTTTGCAAGGTGCAAGCATTCAAGAGGTTGCTTTGCAACGGTAATATTGTTGGCAGCAACTTCCCTGAATCGCTGGTGAGTTATACAATAATTCGAAACCGCTGAGTCACGGATGCGATTATTATAGCTATCGGCAACATCTTCATCAGAGTCAGGGATTGGCCCGATCTTCTGGATGAACCTGATCATTGTAGGGGCCATTGGGCATGTTTTTAATGCATACACATATCCTATCACATCTCCGTCCTTATCTGTGATCGCAAGATCTGTAAGTACATTTACTTCACCCTCAATGGTGAGGGAAGTTCTGCCTTCTTTCATTGCTACGTTGAAAGCCGGCCAGCCCACATATGCTTCTTTTCCCATTCTTTCTGCGTAACTCTCTCCGACCCGAAGCCAGTATTCTACTACACCCTCGGTGCCGGCCTTGCTAACCATGTCGTCAACAAGTGAATATAATGCTATATCCATCATGATCAATGTTCTCCATTCATAATTCCCGAAGCTCTACAGTTATATTATATTTTGTTGTCACAGATGCGTTCGCAATATTCTATAAGCTTATTATTATTTTTATGAATATATATTTTATGGGTGATGTGTTTACGATATACGCTTCCATTTGAATTGCGGAGCATCTGGGTACAGTTTCTCTGTTGTAAAGTTATCTTGTTCGATCAACGCAAGTGCCTCTTTCACCGAAGATACTTCCAGTTTGAAGTTCTCTTCTCCAGAAAGATTGTATTCAAGGAATAAGGTGCATTCGTCTGACCAGAACAGCGTTACATCTTCTGTATCATTCTTTGCATTGTCTGAATTCGGAGCGACACATGACCAGGATGCAACTTTCAAAGGATATTTGACCTCAATCCTATCGGTTTGTGATTTATGCTTGTGTTGCCTGTTGCCATCTTCCGTTTTGTGGATCTTCTTCATTAACAACGGCCAGGGTTGTAGCTCTATATTTTTAGAATGTTGAAAATGGCGGATCCATTTGTTTTCCATCTCGACCCACCTTATTGCCCATTCAGCAACTTTTCAATTAGAATGAACAAGGAACTTAAAGAGTCCTTGTCAAGAAAAACGAACATATCGCCATAAAGAGTAGAATTACCTTGAGGACTGGATAAAACTTGTACCTGGAACATCGTTTCTATGTTGAGTATATCAGTAGACCCTCCGCTTAGCCTGGCTGCGATCTCAGCGAACAGCTTTTGCGCATCTCCTATCACTATTTCAGGAGTTGATTGGAGCACTTTTGCTCCCAGGAGATCATATATGTTCTTAAGATAGGATCCTGCCAGGATATTGCCTATTTCATTGAGGGCAGACTCATACATTCCGGGATCTTCTTCCAGTGTGTTTTTGCTCACCAGAAGGGAACTAAGGGTAACAGCACTGTTTGAATCAAAAAGCACCATCATGATGCCATTAAGATCTCCTGCAAGGTCCATCATTATAGCCGCCAGGGTTATAGATGACGGCATCATTGACGACATTGATGCGATGTCTATAACCTGTGAATTTGACAGGTTCAGCTGAACCTTGCAATTCAAAAGCTGCGAGAGAGCTGTTGTGGCATTGCCCATACCAATGCTCCCTATCTCTCTCAGGGCATCTGAATGAAAACCTGAAAGCTGCATCATAAGATAAGTTCCTCGGTCAAGCCTTATTTCCCAGTTTCATTTTCAAGGAAGAAACGCTTGCCTGCATAAAAGCGAACGAATTCTTCTTTGCCACCTTTTACTATCTTGATACTATCCTCTGACTCCTCTCCAATGTTCACAAATAGTCCTTCGAACTTGCCAATAACTTCTTTTTGGTGTGCAAGGCTATTGATCATGCCAACCAGTAAGATCCCTTTGGATGCAAAATCCTCTACCATTCTTGATACAAAGGTATAGGTAAGATCCTCCCCTTTTGTCAGTAGCATATGAGAGAGTGGTTCAAATATAAGGGCGCAGCCTGCAGGAAGTTTGCTCGTTAGATCAAAGAAACTACCAAGCTCGCTCATTGGCAACATGATCACGCCATCTTTTTCCACCAGTTTTTCCTCAATACCGGATAGTTCAATGAATTTCATGGCTCCTATATCCACCAGTTCCCCCAGCCTGTCCTTATATATAGAAGTACGAGGCTCGGTGGAAACCAGTACTACATTCATTGTTTCCCCGTAAAAGCGGAGGCACATTTCTATTACCGAATCTTCGTACCGGGTTTTGGGAGTATACTCGATCAATGTTGACCATTGTAACAGCCTGGCAATGTTCTCATCATCAATCGGGTCATACTCAGATGTCTTTTGCTCGGCTTTTCTGAATACCATTCCCTCTATGAGAAAATCACCCAGGTTCTGGCGGGGAATGGTCTTAAAAGCCCGGAACATCAAAAAGCCAGCGGCTGCAAATATACTTGTGTATACAGCACTCCAGAAACCAAGGAACAATAATATGGTCTCAACTACGTTCTGATTCGGATTTCCAACTGCCACAGCAGGGAAGATCGCAGTAGTGATGAGGAATATTGCTGTCAGGGCAAGAAGAAGCCAGGCAACGGAGCCTCTTTTTGTGTCTTCATATACCTTTATCCAGAAATAAATAGCAGCCATTCCTCCCAAGAGGGAGATAGATATGAATAGAATATGTAATATCGTAAGATCTGAGCTAAGCATTTTTACCTCCACAGGAATATCTATCTTTAAGTATATATAAAAATTTCACTATCAAATTACATTCTCCCCCTTTATTGCACTTTTAATATAGTATACTCCTGTATCTGTATCCAGCACGACGGTGCGTCCATAATTTTTTCCCACATCTTCCGATATTATAGGTACCTTCATTTCTGAGAGCACAACTTTTGTAGCCTGTATATTTCGTTCTCCAATGTTGAGGTTTGCATCGCTGTTAAAAGAGAACATCTTTGCCCCACCAGCTATTTTAGCTACGAGTCTTCTGCGCACTGCTCCGATACGTATCATTTCTTCAATGAGGTAAGGTATGCCGCTATCAGCAAATTTGGCACAGTTATCTGTAAAACGTGCATTTTCAATAGTTGGCAGCATTATGTGTATCAATCCCCCTATTTTTGTCACCGGGTCATAGAGGGCAATGCCTACACAGGATCCTAAACCCAAAGTTGTCAATCTCTCTGGGCTGCGAGTCACAGCATAATCTGCCATTCCTATCACTATCATAGTATCAGTCGATTAATAGATCAACGGAACAGTGCATTCACTTGCTCCAAAATCAATTCAAGGGATATCGGATCGAAAAGAGTGAGCAGTTTCCCATGCATATCATTACCTTTTAGTGTGAACAGAGTATCAAGAATGATAGCATGTTCCACTTCCTGGCTCATTTGAATGAGTATATTGTCCATAATGGCACCGATCATATCATATGTATGGAACGGTGCCGATGCAAAAACATCTACTTTGAGGAAATCAGAAAAGGCGGTCATATAAGTACTTCCAAGGATGTGACCCACTTCTGATATAAGGGACTCGTTCATTGGGTTCTTTATATCTGAGTTTTGATCTTTTGTTATTGTATTGCAGATAAGTTTTGCACTTTCCGGTGGTAAAAGCATGACCATGTAACCTTTTACACCTCCGGATAGCTTCATAAGGACCCCTGAAACCAGTTTATC